>JBFJWO010000071.1:0-13717 GCA_041623575.1 Gammaproteobacteria bacterium | reverse complement strand
GGCGGCGACCCCGACTGGTGGCGGGGCGCGGTGATCTACCAGATCTACCCGCGCTCGTTCGCCGACTCCGACGCCAACGGGGTGGGCGACCTGCGCGGCATCACCGATCGGCTGGACTACGTGGCCAGTCTCGGCGTCGATGCGATCTGGATATCGCCGTTTTTCGTCTCGCCGATGGACGATTTCGGCTACG
Organism: Gammaproteobacteria bacterium; assembly: GCA_041623575.1. Classification (GTDB taxonomy): domain Bacteria; phylum Pseudomonadota; class Gammaproteobacteria; order JAHELT01; family JAHELT01; genus JAHELT01. Next base: position 13,524 of record JBFJWO010000071.1, on the reverse strand, counting down.
ACGTGGCGGACTACCGCGACGTCGATCCACTGTTCGGGACGCTGCAGCATTTCGACACCTTGCTGGCCGAAGCCCACCGCCGCGGACTGCGCGTGCTCATCGATTTGGTGATGTCGCACACCTCCGACCGTCACCCGTGGTTCGTGCAGAGTCGGCGCGACCGCGACAACCCGCGCTCGGACTGGTACGTGTGGGCGGACCCCAAACCCGACGGCACACCGCCCAACAACTGGCTGGCGATCTTCGGCGGCAGCGCGTGGGAATGGGAGGCCCGCCGCCGACAGTACTACCTGCACAATTTCCTGATCTCGCAACCGGACCTCAACTATCACAATCCCGAGGTCCAGGAGGCGGTGCTCGAAGTGGCCGAGTTCTGGCTCGAGCGCGGCGTCGACGGCTTTCGTTTCGACACCGCGAACTTCTATTTCCACGACCGGCAACTGCGCGACAACCCGCCGCGGGCTGCAGGTGTGAGCCTCAACGGCGTGCCGGCGAGCAACCCCTGCTCCTACCAGGAGCCGCGCTACAACATCACCCAGCCCGAGAACCTCGTGTTCCTGGCCCGGATGCGGCGTCTGCTCGAGCGCTACCCGGCGACCACCACGGTAGGCGAGATCGGCTGCGTCACCGACATGTACGCAACGATCGCCGCCTACACCGAGCACGGGCGGCGGCTGCACATGGCGTACAGCTTCGACCTGATGAACGAGGTGTTCAGCGCGGCGCACGTGCGCGTTGTGGTGGAGAACATGGTGCGCGGTGCCGGCACGGGCTGGCCATGCTGGGCGTTGAGCAACCACGACGTGCCGCGGGTGCTCACGCGCTGGGGCTGCGCGGGACACCCGGGCGCCGCACCGCTGCTCACCGCGCTGCTCGCCAGCCTGCGGGGCTCGCCGTGCGTTTTCCAGGGCGAGGAACTCGGGTTGGCGGACGCCGAGATCGCCTTCGAGGACCTGCAGGACCCCTACGGCAAACGCTTCTGGCCGCAGTACAAGGGTCGCGACGGTTGCCGAACGCCGATGCCGTGGGACGCTGAACAAGCGCACGGCGGGTTCTCCGCCGGGCGTCCGTGGCTACCGGTCCCGGACGAGCACCTTGCCCGAGCGGTCAGCACCCAGGAGCGTGACCCGGCGTCGCCGCTCAACCGCTTTCGACGGTTCCTCGCCTGGCGGCGCACGCGCCCGGAACTCGGCCGCGGCGACCTGTCGTTCGTCGACGCGCCCGATCCGCTGCTCGCGATGCTGCGCGAAAGCGACGGCCGCCGGTTGTTGTGCGTGTTCAATCTCGGCCCGCGGACGGCCTCGTTCGACGCGGGGGCGTTTGCCGGGCTGGTGCCGGTCGAAGGACACGGGTTCGAGGCGACGCTCGACGGGACGACCGTCACGCTCGACGGCTACCAGGCGTTCTTCGGGGCCTGTTAACCGTGTGCGCGCGGCGCCCGTGCGCTATCACTTGGAGACTGCGCCGATCTCCTTCAGGTGCCGTGCCATGCCCTGGACGTTGAGGCCGCGCCACTGCTCGTACGATCCCCAGTCCTTGTAGTCGGCCATCTCGACGCTGCGCACCAGGTCGTCGACCGACTTGCCGGCCTCGAGCCCGGCCAGCACCTTGGCGCGCAGTTCCTCCATGTACACGCGCCCGAGCATCACGTCGCCCTTGACCCCCAGCGGCCCGTGCCCGCCGGCGAAGATCTCGAAGTCGAGCGTCTCGACCTTGCGCACCTGGTCGGTCCAGTGGTCGACGTTGGAGCCGGGGAAGTCGCGAAACGGCAGCCGCTTGCTCGACACCGCGTCGACCACGAAGCCGACGTTCTCCGGGCGGATCACCATCGCGACCAGGTCGTTGCCGTGACCGGGCCCGAGATAGGTGAGTTCGAACTGCTTGGTGCCGCGCGTGAAGGTCATCGCGTCGGTGAAGCGGATGGTCGGGGCGACGCCGTCGATCGCGGCCGGCGCGTTGGCGTGAGCGATCACGTTGGGTGCGCCGAACGCCGCGCCGCCCGAAGCGTGGTCGCCGTGGCTGTGGCTGTAGACCAGGTCGGTGATCGGCTGGTCGGTCAGCTTGCCGATTTCCGCCTTCAGCCAGGCGGCGGCTTCGGCGTTGATCGGGTCGCTCACCACCACGCCGTCGCCGGTGATGACGAACACCGAGTAGTGGAACTGGTTCTGGAAGCGGTACACGTCGCCGGTGATCTTCTCGATCGCCCGCATCGGTGCCTGGGCGAACGCGGTGCCGGCCAGGTGGGCGGCGAGCACGATCGCGATCGACATCAAGGGCGGGGTTCGCAGTCTCCTCATGACTCTCTCTCCTTGCGGTTCGCGCTTCCAACGGGGAAGAACGACATCAGCGTCCGGGTATGCGGGTGAATCGGCGACCATTGTGACACCCGCGAGGCGGATTGGAATTGCGTATTTTCGCAAAGCCGCGGTGCGCATTTACACAGCGGTACGTGCGTTGTCCCGGCGCGGGGACTGCGCGTAGGGTGTTGTCACCGCGACCCGATCGGAGCAAGCCATGGTGCGAATGCCTGCCTTACTGCTGCCTGCGGCCCTGGCGTGCCTGCTGTCGGCGGGCGCGGCGTCGGCTGCCGAACCGCCGCCCGGCGCCGTGCCACCCGACCAGGCGACCCTGCGGGCGCTGATCGCCGGCAACTCCATCGAGGGCACGTGGGCGGGGCGCGAGTACGAGCAGTATTTCTCGCCGTCGGGTGCTACGCACTACCGCGAGCAGGACGGGCGCCCCAGCCAGGGCACCTGGCGAGTCAATGCCGACGGCCAGTACTGCTCCGTGTGGCCGCCCGCGGCGCGCGAGGACTGCTACACGGTGCGCGTGCTGGGCGCGGCGATCTACTGGCCAGCCGGCGACGAGTGGTACCCGTCGCAGGTGGTGCAGGGCAACGTGTTCGAGCGCTGAGCGCGGTGGCGGATCAGAGCGGCTCGAGCAGTTCGATCTTGTAACCGTCGGGGTCCTCGACGAACGCGATCACGCGGGTGCCGTGCTTCATCGGCCCGGCCGGGCGCACGATCTTCGCCCCCGCCCCCTGCAATTGCTCGCAGGTGGCGTAGACGTCCGGGACCTCCAGCGCCAGGTGGCCCCAGCCGTTGCCGAGGTCGTAGGGCTCTTCCCGGCCCCAGTTGCAGGTCAGCTCGATGACGGTGTGGCTGTCCTCGTCGCCGTAGCCGACGAAGGTGTTGGTGAACTTGCCGTCCGGGTACTCGCGCTGGCGCAGCACGCGCATGCCGAGCAGGCGCGTGTAGAAATCCAGCGAACGCTCCAGATCGCGCACCCGGATCATCGTGTGGGCCATGCGAAACTGCGCCATCGCTGCTCTCCTCGGGTCGGTGGGTAGGCGCCAAGCCTATTGGCTCGGCCCGGAAACGAAAAGGCCTGCACTGCCGCCCCGCGTCCCCGACCGACTCAGCCGCTCGCCGCCGAGGGGGCAGGCGCGAACGCGAGCGGGCGTACTTCGATGGCGTGCGGCGCGCCGACGCGCAGGGTATGGCTGGCCGGCAACTCCCGCCAGCGCCCGGGCGTCTCGCTCAGCGGTTCGGAGACCACCAGCGTGCCGTGCCCGGTGGCGCCGTAGAACAGACTCGGCGCGAAGCGGTCGGACGCGTAGCGCACGGCGTGCAGCGTGCGCCCGTCGGTGAACGCGGCCGTCAGGCGCAGCGGCTCGTCGATGCCCGCCGCCCGCATGATCTGCAGCACCTCGACGACGACCCGCTCGATCGCGCCGTGAAAGTCTTCGAGCGCCCCGGCGGCCAGCAGCTGCAGGAACAGCACTTCGCTGTCGGTGGTGCCGCAGCGGTGGCGGTAGAACTCGTCGGGCAGCCGGCTCTCGAGCTGACGTCGCACGCGGGGGTAGCCGCCGATCTGCCCGTTGTGCATGAACAGGCAGCGACCGTGCCGGAACGGGTGGCAGTTGCTGCGCGTGGTCTGCGTGTCGGTGGCGGCGCGCACGTGGGCCATGAACAGGCCCGAGCTGATCTGCGCCGCCAGGCTCTTGAGGTTCTCGTCGCTCCACGCCGGCAGCACGTCGCGAAACAGGCCGGGCTCCTCGCGCGTGCCGTACCAGCCGAGCCCGAAGCCGTCGCCGTTGACCACGGATTTCGACTTGCGCGCGCGCTGACTCTGCGCGATCAGCGAAAACTGTTCCTCGAACAGGAACCGCTGCGGGGCAACCGGCGTTCCGCTATAGGCTATCCAGCGGCACATGTCGTCGACTCCCGGGGGCGCGGGCGGCCCGCCTTCGCCGTGGGATCGGCCGGCGGCGCTCGAACCTGAGCGCGGGGCCGGCGAGCAGCCCCGGCGGGCGCTTCGGCACGCGGCGTGAAAAGCGTTATTCTACCGCGCATGCCGCGGGTGCGCTTCACACCGAACCTGCACCGGCACACCCGGTGCGAGGATGCCGACGTCGAGGGGGCGACCGTGGCCGAAGCGCTGCAGGCGTACTTCCGGCGCTACCCGGGTGTGCGCGGTTACGTGCTGGACGACCAGGGGGCCGTGCGCCACCACATGGTGGTGTTCGTCGACGGGCAGCCGATCGGCGACCGCGAGCGCCTGTCCGATGCCGTCGACCCCGGCGGCGAAGTGTTCGTCTTCCAGGCGCTGTCCGGCGGTTAGAGTGGAGCGGGAACCCATGGCCAAACGACTGCTCATCGCGACCCGCAAGGGTCTGTTCCAGGCGCATCCCGGCACGGAGGGGGCGTGGCAGCTCGACGATCCGGCGTTTCTCGGCGACCCCGTGACCATGGTGCTGGCGCAGCCCGGCGGCGAGCGACTCTACGCCGCGCTCGACCACGGCCATTTCGGGGTCAAGCTGCAACGGTCGGCCAACGGCGGCGCCTGGGAAGAGATCGCGGCGCCCGCCTACCCGCCGAAGCCCGAGGGGCTCGAGGACCTCGACCCGATGCGCAACGAGCCGGTGCCCTGGGACCTCAAGCGCATCTGGGCGCTGGAGGCAGCGCCCGACGGCAAGAGCCTGTGGTGCGGGACCATGCCGGGCGGGCTGTTTCGCTCCGCCGACGGCGGCGACAGCTGGCAGCTCGTCGAGTCGTTGTGGCAGCACCCGTCGCGCAGCAAGTGGTTCGGCGGCGGCGCGGACTACCCGGGAATCCATTCGATCCTGTGCGATCCGCGCGATGCCGCCCGGGTGAGCGTCGCGGTTTCGTGCGGCGGGGTCTGGCACAGCGACGACGACGGCGCGACGTGGGCGCCGCGCACCCAGGGGATGTGGGCCGACTACCTGCCGCCGGAGCAGCGCGAGGAGCCGACCATGCAGGACCCGCACCGCGTGGTGCAGTGCCCGGCCGCGCCGCAGGCCTGGTGGTGTCAGCACCACAACGGCATGTTCCGCTCGCGCGACGCCGGCGAAACCTGGGAGGAGATCGAACGCCCGGCGGTGTCGCGGTTCGGCTTCGGCGTCGCCGTGCACCCCGGCGACCCCGATACCGCCTGGTTCGTGCCGGCCGACAAGGACGAGCGTCGACTGGCGCTGGGCGGGCAACTGGTGGTGACCCGCACGCGCGACGGCGGGCGCAGCTTCGACACCCTGCGCAACGGGCTGCCGCAGCGCCACGCCTACGACCTGGTCTACCGCCATGCGCTCGACATCGACGCGAGCGGTCAGTGCCTCGCCATCGGTTCCACCACCGGGGGGCTGTGGATCAGCGAGGACCAGGGCGAGCACTGGCAGTCGCTCGACGCGCGCCTGCCGCCGATCTACTGCGTGCGCTTCGCCGAGTGAGCCGCGCGGCACCGCCAGCGCCATGACCTACGTGATCACCGAGCCGTGCGTCGACGTCAAGGACGGCGACTGCACCGAGGCCTGCCCGGTCGAGTGCATCTACGAGGGCGGGCGGATGTTCTACATCCAGCCCGACGAGTGCATCAACTGCGGGCTGTGCCTGTCGCTGTGCCCGGTGGACGCGATCTACTTCGACGAGGAGGTGCCGGCGAGCGCGCACGAGTACGAACGCATCAACCGCGAGTTCTTCGCGGGCGAGGTCTCGGGGCTCGGTGCGCCGGGCGGCTGGACCCCGGCGATCTCGACCGCTGCCGATCACCCGGAGGTGGCGGCATTGCCGCGCCGCGCGACAGCGAGCGCTCAGGAGGACGAAGCGTAGAATCGGCGGATCGCCGCCGCGAGGCGCACGGCGGTCGCACGCGCTTGCTCCAGCCGCGGCAGGTCGGCGCGCGCCTGGGCCCGGAGCTCGCGGCGGGCGGCGTCGAAATCGCACCCGGTCAGTCGCCCGTCCCGCACGACTTCGCGCCCGCCGACCGACAGGTGCCGGACGTGAGCGCGGGTCATGCGCGTCAGCAGCACCTCGCGCGGGTCGAGGTCGTCGAACAGCATGTCTTCGCTGAGCGCCGCGTAGTCGATGCCCACCGTGTCGGCACCGCCCGGCTGGCCGAGCACGCGGGCGCCGTTCGCGATCGCGGCGTCGAACACCTGCGCGGCGCTCAAGGTGCGCACGAGCCCCTGGCCGCCGTGCAGCAGGTAGGCGAGGCGCAGCTCGCGCCACAGGTCCTGGTCGTCGTCGAACCCGGTGCCGTCCAGCCCGAAGGCGAAAGCCAGCCCCGCGCGCAGCCATTCCCCGAGCGGTGCGATCCCGGAGCGCAGCCGCAGGTTGGCGGCCGGGTTGCTCACCAGCGTCACGCCGCGCGCCGCCAGCAGCTCGATTTCCTCGCCCCGCAGATGAACGCCGTGGGCGAGCGCGAGGCGCGGCGAAAGGAACCCGATCGAGTCGAGGAACGGGACGATGCCCTGCGGGTACTCGCGGTCGAGCCAGGTACGTTGGCGAGGGCTCTCCAGCAGGTGCATGTGGATGCGACGGTCGTTCGCCCGCGAGGCCTCGGCGATCGCTTCGAGCAGCGCGCGCGAGCACCACTGCGGCCCGATCGGCCCGTACTGCACGTCGACGCCCCCGCCGGCATGGGCGTGCGCCACCGCGTCCGCCGCGGCGAGCTGCTCGGCGAGCGGTGCGTAGCTCGGCACGTGCCCGCGCAGCGCCTGCCACTCGTCCTCGGCCAGGTACGCGCGCAGGGCGTTCGGCCCGCCGTACACCCACGCGTTCGCGTCGAGCAACGGGCACGACAACGCCAGGCGAATACCGACGTCGCGCGCGGCGCGCACCACCTCGCCGGCCTCTTCGACCAGGCGCTCGGCGAGCAGCGAGTTGTGGCAGTGCACGGTGCCGGCGACGCCGCCGAGCGCCAGTCGCCCGAAAGCGACCACCGCCTCGCAATAGGGGTCGGTCGCCGGGCGCAGCCGCAGCGAGGCGATCCACGGCTCGAGCGCGTCGTCCACGCCGCCGAAATCGAGCGTGCGGATGCCGTAGCCGTGGTCGTGCGCATTGACCGGGGCCGGCATCGTGAGCTCCCCGCCGGCGAGGCGGAAGTGCTCCGGGCCGAACAGCGGTGCGCGGGTGCTGCCCGCGCTCATCCGGCACCTGCCGGGGCGACCCGGCGGGCGAGTTCGGCGAGCGCGCCCTCCAGTTGCTCGATCATGGTCGTGACCGCGTGGGTCGGCCGGCGCCGCTTCGGCACCAGCAGGCCCAGGCGCAGGCCGCCGAGTCGCGAGCCGGTCAGCGGCACGCCGACGATCGCGCCGGAGCGCAGTTCCTCGCTCAAGCCGATGGGGGTGAAAAAGGCGACGCCGAGGCCGGCCTCGACGATCGGGCGCAACATCAGCAGGTTGTTCGAGCGCACCAGCGCGCGCCCGGTGCGCTCGAGCACCGACAGCTCCACCTCGATCACCGACTGCATGGGCACGGTGTCGAGCTGCAGCAGCAGGTTGTAGCGCGAGCACTCGGCGATGCTGACCGACTCGCGCCCGGCCAGCGGGTGATCGCCCGCGACCATCGCCATCAGCGGCATGGGCACGTCGGCGATGAACCGCGTGTCCTCCGGGTGCGGGAGGTTGAAGGTGATGCCGATGTCGGCTTCGCCCTCGGCCACCAGGGTGGTCACCGTGCCGTGCATGGCACTGCGCACGCGGAAATCGACGTTCGGGTGGGCGGCGTGAAAGCGCGCGATCTCGGTCGGCAGGAACTGTACCAGCAGGCTGTCCAGCGAGGCGATGTCGATCTGCCCGATGTTCTCGCCGCGCAGCGCGCCGAGCTCGCTCTTGAGCCGTTCGAAGTCCTGCAGGGTGGCGCGCGCGTGACGCAACGCGATGTCGCCGGCGCGCGTCAGCCGCAGGCCGCCGGGATGGCGTTCGAACAGCGCGGTGCCGAGCTCGCCCTCGAGCTTGCGGATCTGGCGGCTCAGCGCGGAGCCTGCGACGTGCAGCTCCTCGGAGGCCTTGCGGATCGAGCCGGAGCGCGCGACCGCGGCGAAGTAGCGCAGGACGGCAGCGTGCATCGCGCGGGGCGGCCCGTCACTCCCCGCGCCACAGCGGCGCGCGCTTTTCGCGAAACGCCGCGACCCCTTCCAGCCCGTCGGCGCTGCGCAGGGCCTTGATCACCGCCGGCAGCTTCAGGGCCTGGGCTTCCTCCGGGCGCAGGTGGCGGGTGCGGTTGACGGTCTGTTTCACCGCGCGCAGCGACAGCGGCGCGCAGGCCACCACGTCGGCCACCCAACGCTCGACGGCCGCGTCGAGCTCGCCCGGCTCGACGACCTCGTTGATCAGGCCCCAGCCGGCCAGTTCCGCGGCCGCGAACTGGCGGGCCGTCAGCAACAGGCCCATCGCCAGGTTGTGCGGGACCTTGCGGGTCAGCAGCACCATGCCACCGTCGAGCGGCATGCGCCCGACCCGCGGCTCGGGCAGGGCGAAGCGCGCGGTGCTCGCGGCGATGACGATGTCGCAGCCGAGCACCATCTCGAAGCCCCCGCCGAGCGCGTAGCCGTTGACACGCGCGATCACCGGCACGTCGAGCGTCTGGCGCAGCGCGAGGCCGCCGAAACCGTTCGGCCGGGGCGCGGCCCAGTAGTCCAGCCCTTCGACCTCGACGTCTTTCATGTCGGCCCCGGCACAGAAGGCCTTGTCGCCGGCGCCGGTCAGCACCACGCAGCGCACCTGCGGATCGGCTTCGATCGCCTGCCAGATCTCCTCGAGCCGGCGTTCGGCGGCGCCGTCGATGGCGTTGCGGCGCTCGGCCCGCTCGATGGTCACCCGCGCCACACCCTCGTCGATGCGCAAGGTCACGCTCACGCGACGTCCTCGTTCGGGGTGCCGCCGTCGCCCAGCACCTGCTCGTTGTGCTCGCCGAGGCGCGGCGGCGGCTGGCGCACCGCGAGCGGCGCGTCCGACAGGTCGATGGGCGAGCCGACCAGGCGCACCGGCCCGGCCGCGGTGCGCCCGGCCTCGACGATCATGCCGTTGACGCGGGTCTGCTCGTCGTCGAGTGCCTCGCCCAGCGAGCGCACCGGGGCGCAGAGGATGTCGACCGCCTCCAGGCGCGCGACCCAGTGCGCCGTCGCGTTGGTCGCGAACTCGCGGCGAAAGATGGCCTGCAACGCGGGGCGATTCGCGGCCTGGGCGTCGAAGTCGGCGAAGCGCGCCTCGCGCGAGAGGTCCTCGATCCCGAGCGCCTGGCAGATGTCGCGCAGCGGGTTGGTCTTGAACGCGCCCACCATCACCAGCGCGCCGTCGGTAGTCTCGAAGCAGCCCGAGAGCGGGAACGCCGCCCAGTTGAGGTCGCGCCCGCGCATCATGTGCGCGGCCGCCTCTTGCATCTGCATGGCCAGCATGGAGTTGTACAGGCTCACCGAGACCTGCTGGCCCTGGCCGGTCTTGTCGCGTTGCAGCAGCGCGAGCAGGATGCCCTGCACCAGGTGCATGCCGGCGGAGTAGTCGCACAAGGGCGTTGCGTAGATCGCGGTCGGGTGCGCGGGGTCGGCCTTGCGCAGCATGACGCCCGTCATCGCCTGCGCCAGCACGTCCTGGCCGCCCTTGTGCACGTAAGGGCCCTCGAGCCCGTAGCCGGTGCCGACCGCGTAGATCAGGCGCGGGTTGCGCTCGCGTTGCTCGGCGTAGCCGAAGCCCATGCGCTCCATCACGCCGGGGCGGAAGTTGTTCACCACCACGTCGGCGCCGTCGATCAGGCGTTGCACCTCGGTGCGGGCGGCGGCGTCCTTGAGATCGAGGGCGACGCTGCGCTTGTTGCGGTTGAGCGAGCAGAACACCGGGTTGTTGAGCCCGTCCTCGTCGCTGCCGAGCGACCAGCGCGAGAGGTCGCCGATCTCGGGGCGTTCGATCTTGATCACGTCGGCGCCGTAGTCGCCGAGCATCTGCGTGCAGCATGGCCCCATCATCACCTGGGTGAAGTCGATGATGCGCACGCCTTCGAGCGGCAGCGGGCTCATGCTGCGGCCTCGGGCAGCAGCGCGTTGGCCGACGGCCGATCGCCCGGGTCGGCGCCCTGGGCACGCAGCCGCCGCTGCACGGCCTCGACGTCCGCCTCGCGCACCGTGGTCCCCGCGTTCAGCGCCAGCGCCGCGGCGACCCCGGCCGCCTCGCCCATGGCCATGCAGGGCGGTATCTCGCGGCTCGATTTCTGCGCCTGCGGCGTGGCGGAGTAGTGCCGCCCGGCGACCAGCAACTGGTCGATCTCCTTCGGCACCAGCGCGCGGTAGGGCGTGTAGTAGTCGCGCCCGCGGCACACGCTGTCGGCGAAATGGCGCCGGCTCATGACGTCCTCCTTGGTCACCACGTACTCGCCCTTGAGCTGGCGGGTCTGGCGCACGCCCGTCTGCGGGGCGAAGTCGATCACGCAGGCCTTCTCGAACCCGGGGAAGTTCCGGCGCGAGAACTCGAGCAGGCGCTCGATGCGCGCGCGGCCCTCGAACTCGGCCGCGGTGAGGTCCTCGACCTTGAGCCCGTCGAGCTTGGGCATGTGCGGGCAGTTGAGCCACACCACGCCCGGCAGCGGCGTCTTCAGCCACCAGTAGTTCCAGCAGCCGCCGATGATTCGTTTGGCCTCGCGGTCGAGGGCCTTGAACGCTTCCGGCTTCTCGAACTGGAAGCGCTCGGCGGCGTCGGTGTCGATCCCGCCCCAGCGCGAGACCGTGGTCAGGATGAACGAGCCCTGCTCGAAAGCCGCGCCGGCGGCCGCCGCGACGTCGAGGTCGCCGGTGGCGTCGATGACCACTTCCCCCCGCACGGCCTGGCGGCCCTCCTTGGTCTCGCAGACCACGCCGGTGATCCGCCCGTCCTCGACCAGCGCCCCGGCGAACCAGCTGTGCAGCCGCAGCCTGACGCCGGCGCCCGCGATCAGTTCGTAAGCCGCGCGTTTGAAACCGTCGGGGTCGAAGGCGGCGGCGAAGCACACCGGGTGGGGCATGCTCTGGGTGTGGAAGTCGAACAGGCCCCAGCGCGACCACTGGCGCCACATGGCCTCGGTGGCGGCGACGTCGGGCTGGCGGGCGCTGTCGGGCGGCGTGACGGCAAGCCCCCAGCCGCGCATGCGCTCGATCATTTCCATGCAGATGCCCTGCACGGTGATCTCGAGCCCGTTGTGCATGTCGTCGAGGATCAGCACCATGCCGCCGCTCGCCAGCCCGCCGAGGTAGGGGTAGCGTTCCAGCAGCACGGTGCTCGCGCCGTTGCGGGCGGCCGACACCGCGGCGGCGATGCCGGCGGGTCCGCCGCCGACCACGACCACGTCGGCGCGATCCACCACGGGCGTTTGCCGGCCCGCCTCGTTGACGGTCGAATCGGTCATTCTCTGCCTCCGAAATACTTCAGGTCGTTCAGTGCACCGCCGGCGCCTTCCAGCGGATGAGCCGCGCCTCGGCGAAGGACACCAGCGAGAACAGGCTCACCGCCAGCAGCGCCGCGGTGAACACCGTCGCGTACAGCAACGGGGCGCGGAAGTTGTACGTCGCCTCGATGATCAGCGCGCCGAGGCCGAAGTTGGAGCCGATCCACTCGCCGACGATGGCGCCGATCACGCAGGTGGTGCTGGCGATCTTGAGCGCGGCGAACAGGAACGGCAGCGAGCTCTGGATGCGCACTTTCCAGAACACCTCCGCGTTCGACGCCGAGAGCACGCGCATCAGGTCGAGCGTCGCCGGGCTCACCGCCTTGAGGCCGCGCACCATGTTGACCAGCGTCGGGAAGAAGCAGATCAGCGCGGCGATGACGATCTTCGGCGCGAAGCCGTTGCCGAAGATCAGCACCAGTATCGGCGCGATGGCGATGATCGGGATGGTGTTGATGAACACCGCGATCGGGTAGAAGGCGCGCTCGGCGAGCTGGCTGTGCACGAACCACACCGCGAGCACGATCGCCACGGCGTTGCCGCAGACGAAGCCGAGCAGCGCTTCGAACAGCGTCGGCCAGAAGTTGGTCCACAGGATGGCGGCGTTCTCGTCGAACGCGAGCAGCACCTGGCCCGGGCTGGGCGCGATGTAGGTCGGTACCGAGAACCCCCACACTACGAGCTGCCACAGGCCCAGCAGGCCGAGCACGGCCAGCACCGCCGGCAGCCGCTCGCGCCAGCGCGCGCTGCGCGCCGCGCGCGTCTGGAGCCCGACGCGCGGGACGGACTTGGCGAGCTGGCTCACTCAGCACTCCTCCAGCAGCGCCCGCAGGTGTGCCGTGATGCGCACGAACTCCAGTGTGTCGCGCATGGCGAGGCGGCGCGGGAACGGCAACTCGACCGGCAGGTATTCCTTGACCCGCCCGGGGTGGGCGGCGAGCACCAGCACGTGCTGGCCGAGGAACGCCGCTTCCGGGATCGAGTGGGTCACGAACACGATGGTGGTGCCGGTCTCCTGCCAGATGCGCAGCAACTCCTCGTTGAGCTTGTCGCGGGTGATCTCGTCGAGCGCGCCGAACGGCTCGTCCATGAGCAGGATGCGCGGGCGCGAGACCAGCGCCCGGGCGATGGCCACGCGCTGGCGCATGCCGCCGGAAAGCTCGCCCGGCAGCGCGCTTTCGCGGCCGTGCAGCCCGACCAGCTCGAGCAGGGCCTCGGGCTCGGCGTGCGACTCGCCTCCGCCGCCGACCTCGAGCGGCAGACGCACGTTGTCGAGCGCGCTGCGCCAGGGCAGCAGGGTCGCGTCCTGGAACACGAAGGCGAAGTCACGGTCGCGCCGGGCCTCGTCGGGCGATCGCCCGTGCACCGAGATGCGCCCTTCGCTGACCGGCACCAGGTCGGCGATGGCACGCAGCAGCGTCGACTTGCCGCAGCCCGATGGCCCGAGCATGGTGACCAGCGCACCCTCGGCGATGTCGACGTCGACCCCCTGCAGGGCGGTGACGGCGGACTCGCCGGTGCCGAAGCGCACGTGCAGGCCTTCGACGGAGACCGCCGCCGCTCCGGCGGCGGCCTCGCGGTGCCCGGCGGGCGTGCTCACTCTCAGGCAGCCGCTTCCCTGCGGGCGGCGGCGGTGGCGTCGAGAACGGCGGTGGTCATCACGTCGTCGACGCTCGGCACGCTGCCCTTGAACTGCCCGAGCGAGGCGTAGGTCTCGACCTGTGCCGCCCAGTTGTCGCGGTTCATCGCGGCCCAGCCGCTGGCGCGGGTCGTTTCGTTGAAGCTGAAGCCGAGCACCGGGTCGACCGCGGCCATTTCG
>JBFJWO010000070.1:0-13792 GCA_041623575.1 Gammaproteobacteria bacterium | reverse complement strand
GGGGTGAAGGGCTGGCAGTAGGAGGCGCCGGCGGCAACGGTTGGATTCACGCGCGGGCATTGTGCTCGGGGCGCTCGGCTCCGATAATCGTCAGCCCCGGCAACGCCGCCGATCATCGAGTGTTATGAGCAGTTCGCTGCAAGACCAGCTGTTGGCCGCGGGCCTGGTCAAGAAGAAAGATGCCAAGCGCGCCGAGCACGACAAACGCAAGCAGAAGAAACGCAACCGGGGCAAGCCCCGGGGTCCCGACGAGTCCAGCGAACTGGCGCGCCATTACGCCGCGCGCGAGGCGGCACGCGCCCGCGAGCTCAACGAGCAGCGCCAGCAGGCCGCCCGGCGCAAGGCGGTGCAGGCCGAGGTCAAGCAACTCGCCGAGCAGCACAAGGTCGCCCGCGACGGCGCCGAGATCCCCTACCAGTTCACGCACGGCAAGCGCATCCGCCAGATCATGGTGACCGAACCGCTGCGCCAGCGCCTGGTCGCCGGGCAACTGGCGGTCGTCGCGGTGGGCCAGCGTTACCACCTGGTCCCCGACGCGATCGCCGCGCGCATTGCCGAACGGGCCCCCGAGTCGGTGCTGGTGCGCAACGCGAGCCAGCCCGGCGTGGGCAACGCCCAGGACGACCCCTACGCCGACTACCAGGTCCCCGACGACCTGATCTGGTGATCGCGCCGCCAAGCGCGCCAGCGCCTGCCCGTCGATGGGCGGGCGTCCGCCATCGCCGATAGCCGGGCGCCGACCGTCTGGACACCGACCCGACCGACGCCCGGCTGCGTCGGGCGCCCGCCGACAATCCCTTCGCAACACGGCTTGACCACGCACGGGGGAGCGCCCCCGCCGGGACCCGGACCGGCACGGCCGGCGCCGGTGCGCCGCCCGGTGGCGACCGGCGCCGGCCTGCTTCCGGCTGCCGTGGCGATGCAAGCCACCGCTCGGGCCACGGCGTGGCGGCGACTCAGAAGGTGGCAACCACCGGGAAGCGGATGCGAGTGTGATCCCAGCCGTGGTTCACCACGGCCCTGGCGTCGGTCAGTCCGCCGCCGACGATGAACGCGCTCGGGATCACGCGACTGCGCGAGGCGCAGGCGGCGCTGCCGACGAAATCGCGCCCGTCGGCCATGTCGGAGGCAAAGACGAACCGCACGCCGTTGCCCGGCACGCGCAGGCGGGCCCGCCCGACGGGCTGCCCGTTACCGTCGTAGGCGACGCAGTACACCCAGGTGTCGAAGCGCCTCGGGTTGTTGAACACCAGCGCGGTGTTGGTGCTGTCCGGGTCCGGTACCGGGCGGATCACGTCGCGCAACTGGTCCGTGGTCCGGTCGACCTCGATCTCCGGCAACGCCGCCGCGTCCGTCAGTTCGATGGGCTCGAAGGCGGCCGCCTCCTCGCCGCGTGTATCGAGGCCGTCGCCCTGCGCGATGCACGCAGACGTCAGCACGCCGGTGACGAAGGCCGGAATCACGTAGCGCATGACGTCGACGCTCAGCAGTTTCATGGACATGGTCTTTCTCCCTGGCTTGGACGATCGAAGCCGGCGGCCGCGCCGCCAGCCTGCGGGAATTATTCCCGCATCACGAGACTATGTGGGATTTGATCCCACGTCAATACATGTGGGAAATTTTCTCGCAGATCTGCGACAATCCGCCGATGGCGCGACGCATACCCAGCCCCGGCCCGGGCGCCCCTTCCGAGGCGCTGCTGGCTGCGCTCAGGCGGCTGCTGCGCCCGCTGCTGCGCCTGTTGATCGCGCGCGGCGTCACCCTGCCGACGCTGGTGGCGCTGCTGAAGGCGCTCTACGTGGAGGTGGCCGAGCGGGATTTCCAACTGCCCGGCAAGGCGCAGACCGACAGCCGCGTGAGCATGCTGAGCGGCGTGCACCGCAAGGACGTGCGCCGTCTGCGCGGCAACCCCGGCGGCGAGCACCCGGCGCCCGTCGCCCTGTCCACCGGCATCCAGACCCTCTCGACGTGGCTCGGCGACCCGCGGTTCGTCACCGCGCGCGGCAGGCCGCGGGTGCTGCCCTGGCGCTCGAGCCGGCCGGGCGAGCCGAGTTTCGAGCTGCTGGTGAGCGAGGTGAGCCGCCAGGACATCCGCGCCCGCGCGGTGCTCGACGAGCTGCAACGCCAGGGTATGGTGGAGGTCGACCGGCGCCAGCGCGTGCGACTGTGCGCGGAGGCGTTCGTACCCGACAGCGAGGGCGACGCGCGGACCGTCTATTTCGGGCGCAACCTGCGCGACCACATCGCCGCCGGCGTGCACAACCTGCTGGGCGGCGAACCGCCGCTGCTCGATCGCAGCGTGCACTACAGCGGCCTCGGCGAGCGCGACGTGGAGACGCTCGCCGAGGAGACACGCCGCGACGGCATGGCGTTGCTGAAAGCCGTCAACCGCCGCGCGCTGGCGATGAAGCAGGCCAACGCGGGCTCGGCCGAGGCGACCCGGCGCATCAATTTCGGGCTCTACTTCTACAGCGACGAATCGGACCAGACGGTCGACGACGGGCCGGCCCACGGCGAGGGCGCGCCCGGCGACGCGGAAGAGCGCGATGCCTGAACTGCGCCTCGTCCTGCCGGCCGTCTTCGCCCTGCTGCTCGCGGCCTGCGCCGGCAGCATCGGCGGCGACGGCCTCGGCGGGACCGGCCGGCTGGCGGGCGGCGACGGGCTGGGGGGCAGCGGCCGACACGGCGGCGACGACGGCCTCGGCGGCACCGGGATCGTCGGAGCGATCACCGGCTTCGGGAGCATCCGACTCAACGGCCTCGAGGTCGCAACGGACGCGTCGACCGAGATTTCCGTCAACGGCCGCGGGGTCGGCGTCGAGGCGCTGCAGATCGGCCAGATCGCGCAGGTGCTCGCCGGCGGACCGCGCGATGCCTTGCGCGCCCGCAGCATCCTGGTCCGGGACGCCGTGCGCGGTCCCGCGCGCTCGCTCGCCCCGGGCCGGGTCGAGGTGCTCGGCCAGGAGATCCGCGCGGCCGAGCCCGAGCGCCCGTTGCCGCGGCCGGGCGCCGGCGAGTGGCTCGCCGTGCAGGGGTTGCGCCATCCACAAGGCTGGCTCGCGGCGACCTACGCCCGCGTCGTGCCGGCTACCGGTCCCGTGCACCTCGCCGGTCGCGTCGAGCGCGCCGCCGACGGCGAGCTCAGAATCGGCGGCCAGCGGCTCGCGAGCACCGACGCGCCGCCGCCCGGGGCGACGATCTGGGTGTCGGGGGCGCTGCGCGACGGCGTGCTGGTGGTGGAACGGCTTCAGGTCGCACCGCCCCGGCCGTTCCCGGGTCGTATCTCGCGGCTGGTGGTGCAGGGCTTCGCGCGCCCCGACGACGGCGGGTTCGCCCTGCACATCGGCGATTGGGAACTCGCCGTCGCCGGCGGTGCGCTGGCCGGCCTGCCCGCCGCCACGACGTCGCCTGCGCTCGTCGACATCCGGGTGGACGCGGCCGGCATCGACGTCGAACGGGTGATCACCGACCGCCCGGTGCTCGCCGACACGCCCGCCCCGCCGGCCGACGCCCCGCCGCGCGACGCGCTCCCGCAGCGGCCCGACGCCGTGAGCGTCGACAGGCCCGTGGTCAGCGACCGGCCGCCGGCGGCGATCGTGCGTCCCGAACCGCCCGAGCGCCCGCCCACCGTCACCGATCGCCCGCCGGTTGTCCCCGAGCGTCCCGAACCGCCGCCGGTGCTCGAGCGCCCGACCGACATGGAGCCCGTGCCCGAGCGGCCGCCCGTGCAGGACATCGAACCGCTGCCGGACGCCGCACCCCCGACGCCCGACGCGCCCACGGATCGCCTGACCCGGTGAGCCGCCACCTCGCGACGTCCGTGGCGTTCGCCCTGGCGCTGTGCGCCGCCGCGCCGGCCGCGGGGGTCGACTGGACCCTGAGCCTGGGCTTCGAGCGCACGCGCGGCGACTTCGGGCTGCCCTTCGAGACCCGCACCGACTACTACCCGGTGTCGCTCAGGGCCCGAAGCCACCCCTGGTCGGCCCGCATCGGCGCCAGCCGCCTGGAAATCAGCGGCGAACGGTTCACCGCCGACGGCGGCACGGCACCGCGCGAGGAGTCCGGCACCGGCGACACGGTGCTGGCGCTGGAGCGCGCGCTCGATACCTGGCGCGCGGCGGGCACCTGGGTGGAACTGGGGCTCGAGGTCAAGCTGCCGACCGGCGACGAGTCGGCGGGGCTCAGCACTGGCGAGCAGGACACCACCGTCGAGGTCGACGTCTACCTGCTGCGGGGCGACTGGACGCCGTTCGCGACGCTCGGCTACAAGGCGGTCGGCAAGGCCCCGGGGCTCGAGCTGCAGGATCAGTGGCTCGCCACTGTCGGGTTGGCGCGTCGTGTCGGCCCGCGCCTGAGCACCGGCGCGTTGCTCGATTACCGCGACCGCTCATCGCCGCGCACCGCGCGCGCCCTGGAAGCCCTGCTCTACCTCAGCTGGCGCGCGCACCGGGGCCTGGCGCTCATGGGCTACGCGATCGACGGGTTCGAGGACGGCAGCCCGGAGCAAGGGCTGGGCCTGCAGGCCCTGTTCTATTTCTAGCGGCCTAGCCGCCGCCGGCCTGCATCCAGTCGAGCGTTGCCTGCCGGCTCTCGTCGGTCACCTGCTTGACCACCGGGTGCGCGTACGCCGCTTCGCGCCAGGCGTTCACTTTCGGCCCGTAGCGCGCCTCGCGCCCGAACACCGGCAGCAGGATCTCGGCCAGCGTGAAGGTCGCCGGGAAGGCGCAATCCGCCATGCCGAGCGTGGCGCCGCCGAGGAACGGCTTCGGCTCGACGAGCGCTTCCATGCCCTCGACACGCCGCTGGTACTTGTCGAGCAACGCGTTCAGTGCCTGCTCGTCGCGCGTCGCCGGGTCGACGTGGGCGAAGCTGCGCCGCAGGTGGGGCTCGAGCCACAGGTCGTGGTAGCGGCTGAGATAACGCTGGCGCGCCCGCTCGGCCGGGGTGCCGGGCAGCAGCGGCGGCTCGGGAAAACGTTCCTCGAGGTACTCGGTGATGACGTCGGACTCGCTGATGATGAAATCGCCGTCGTGGATCGTCGGGATGGTCCCGAGCGGGACGATGGCCATGTACTCGGGCGTGCTGTAGCCGCCGGGCGGCGGCCGCATCTCGTAGTCGATGCCCTTGGCGCCGAGGGCGATGCGGACCTTGGCGCTGTAGGTGCTTACCGGCAGGGCGTAGAGGATCATGGCGGTGTCTCCCGTTGCGCGGCGCGCGGTGATCGCGCCGGTCGGCTCAGGATACGCGCCGGGTCCGCGCGGCGCGACGTCGGCTGGTCACCGGTCGTGCGCGCATCACGGCGCGCGCGGCCCGCTGCCGCGGGCTGCAAGTCGGTGGTCCGCTCAGAGCGTGACGTCGCGCAGGCGCTCGTTGGCGCTCAGGTGGCGGCCCTTCTTGCTGCACGGCTTGCCCTCGACCATCACCACGTCGGCGGTGAAATCGTGGTTGCCCATGACCAGCGAGGAGCCGACACCGTAGACGTCCGCCGGCACGCCTTCGGCCTCGAAGCGTTCGATCTTGGCGGCGTCGAAACCGCCCGAGCAGATGATCTTCACGCGCCCGAGGCCGGCCGCGTCGAGGGCCCGGCGCACGGCGCGCACCAGGTGCGGGTTGACGCCGGTCGGCGTGAACGTGCCCATCTCGGGCACGATCGACTGATCGACCATGGTGTTGGACGTGTCGAGGCGCACGCCCCACAGGCGTTCGCCCAGCGCGTCGGCCACCGCGAGCGAGGTGTTCACGCAATCGTTGTCGAAATCCACCAGCGCGATCAGGTTGGCGTCAGGGAAACTCTCGCCGAAGATCTGCGCCGCGCGCACGGTGTCGCCGTGGCAGGCCGCTATCAGGCAATGCGGAATAGTGCCGGCGCCCTTGCTCCCCCACCATTCGCCCTGCGCGTCGGTCGACACCGAGTCGGCGCCGCCGATGCTCGCGGCGTAGCCGTCGCCGCCCTGCACCGCCCAGTGGTCGAAGCGCGCGGGGAAGTAGAACACCGGTTTGCCGCGCGCGGCCTTGACCACGGTGCGCACGTTGGTCGCGATCTTGGTTCGGCGCGCCAGCACACCGAGGTAGAGCGTCTCGAGGTGGGCGAACTCGTGCAGCGGCCCCTCGATGGTCATGGCCGTTTCCCAGGGCGCGACGTCGTCGCCGTCGCGCAGGCTGCGCACCCGCAGATCGCCGGCGGTCGACACCCACTGGCTGTCGAGTTCCGCCTCGAGATCCAGCTTGTCGTTCTGCGCCGCGAGCATCTTGTCGCGCGCCGAGAAGTACAGTCCCCGGATGCTCTTCTTCATCGCGATATAGCGGTCGAACAGCGCGTAGGCGTGCGCCGGGTCGCGGTAGTAGCCGGCGCAGAGCTTGAGGATGGCGAGCGTCTCGTCGACGCCGCACAGCACCGCGTCCTTGCGCTGAAACACCTGCATGAGCACCGTGTCCTTCACCCCGGCGCGCTCGAGCGCGACCTTGGCGCGCCAGAAGTAGGCGTCGCTGCGGTAGCCGCGGCGCACCTCGTGCACGGGGATGTCGAAGGTCTCGGTGGGAATCGGCCGCCAGCTCGTCATGTTCGTGCCCCGGGAACCTGTTGATCCAACGTCTGCGCAGCCGAGCGTGCGGAACTTGCGTGCATCGCGCCCGGCGAGCGGCGTTCGCCGCCGATGGCGCGACCCGCAAGGCCCTGCCTCGCGGCGCCATAGTGTACCAGCCGCCGGCAAAAAGCTAAGCTTGGCCGGCGCACGCTCACCGGAAACCCATGCCCGCGAACAGCCCCACCGCCACCTTGTTGCTCGTCGAGGATCACCGCGACATCGCCGAGATGGTGCACGCCTTTCTCGAGGGGCGGGGCTACCAGGTGGACTACGCCGCCGACGGCCTCACCGGGCTGCACCTCGCGGTTGCCAACGACTACGACGCGATCGTCCTCGACCTGATGCTGCCCGGCCTCGACGGCATCGAGCTCTGCCGGCAGCTGCGCACCCGGGCGCGGCGGGCGACGCCGCTGCTGATGCTCACGGCGCGCGACACGCTGCACGACAAGCTCGAAGGCCTGGACGCCGGCGCCGACGACTACCTGGTGAAGCCTTTCGACATCGAGGAACTCGAGGCGCGGATCCGGGCGCTGGTGCGCCGGGCGCGCGGCGAGATGGCACCGGCGCTGCTGCGCGTCGCCGATCTCAGCCTCGATACGGCAACGCTGGAGGTGATTCGCGGCGGTGCGACCATCAGCCTCACGCCGATCGGGCTGAAGCTGTTGCGGGTGCTGCTGCACGCCTCGCCGCGGGTGGTCAGCCGCCGGGAGCTGGAGCGCGAGGTGTGGGGCGACGAGTTGCCGGAGAGCGACACCTTGCGCAGCCACCTCTACACCCTGCGCAAGGCCATCGACCGCCCGTTCGACAAGCCGCTGCTGCGCACCCTGCAGGGTTCGGGCTACCGGCTGGTCGATC
Organism: Gammaproteobacteria bacterium; assembly: GCA_041623575.1. Classification (GTDB taxonomy): domain Bacteria; phylum Pseudomonadota; class Gammaproteobacteria; order JAHELT01; family JAHELT01; genus JAHELT01. The sequence goes on along the minus strand of JBFJWO010000070.1, from coordinate 6,353 downwards.
CCGACGACGCCTGATGGGGTTGCGCGGCCGCGCACTCGGCGAGCGGCTCACGCGCGCCTTCCTGCTGCAGGCGGCGGCGATCGCCGTCGCCGCGGTACTCGGCGTCTACTTCGCCGGCGTGGTGCTCGAGGACGTGCTCATCACCCAGGCCCTGCGCGACGAGGCGGCGCACTTCTGGCGCCGGCTCGACCACGATCCGAGCCTGCCGCCGCCCGACACCGCCAACCTGACCGGCTACCTGAGCGGCGCCGACCCACGCCATGCCCCGCCGGCGACGCTGTCGGGCCTCGGCCCGGGATTTCACCGCCTGGACGCGGAAGGCTCGCGCACGGTGTTCGTCGACGCACGCGGCGCGAGCCTGCTGTACCTGGTGTTCGACGGCGACCAGGTCGACGCGCTGGCCGCCTACTTCGGGCTGGTCCCGCTGGCACTCGTGCTGCTGGTGCTCTACCTCTCGACCTGGCTCGCGTACCGCGCGGCACAGCGGGCGGTGTCACCCATCACGCGACTGGCGCGGCAGGTCGACAGCCTCGATGCCGCGGCGCCCGACCCCCGCGCATTCGATCCGGCGCGCTTCGCGCTCGATGCCGACCACGAAGTGCACACCCTCGCCGCCGCCCTGGCCCGGTTCGCCGAGCGGCTGAACGCGTTGGTCGAGCGCGAGCGCAATTTCACCCGCGACGCCAGCCACGAGCTGCGCAGCCCCCTGACCGTGATCCGCCTCGCCGCCGACGTGCTGCTGGCGGACCAGGGGCTGACCTCACAGGCGCGCGCCACGGTGGATCGCATCCGGCGCGCCGCGGACGACATGGGCGAGCTCGTCGAGGTCTTCCTGTTGCTCGCGCGCGAGGCCGACACCGGCCCGGCGAGCACCGAGGTGTGCATCAACGAGGTGATCGCCGAGGAACTCGAGCGCGCGCGCACGCTGGCGGCGAACGAGCGGATCGGCGTCGAAGTGCAGGCCGAGTGCCTGCTCTATGCCCGGGCGCCCGTCAAGGTGCTCGCAGTGCTGCTCGGCAACCTGCTGCGCAACGCGTTCGCCTACACCGACGCCGGGCAGGTCGCGGTGCGGATCGCCCCCGGCGAGGTCGTCATCGCCGACAGCGGGGTCGGCATGACCGGCGAGCAACTCGGGCGCGTGTTCGAGGCCTACGTGCGGGCGCAGCCCGCCCGGCGCGGCGGTCACGGCGTGGGTCTGAACATCGTCAAGCGGCTCTCGGAACGCTTCGACTGGCCCATCGAGATCCACAGCCGCCCGGGTGAGGGCACCCGCGTGCGGGTCCGCTTCGCGAACGCCCGCACGGCGCCGTTGCCCCGCTTCGCGAGCGCCTGAGCGCGACCCTTCACGCGATCTTCACGTCCTCTCTACGCCTATTTCACGCTGCCGCGTGCATGCTGCGCTCACGTTATGCCCTACGCAGGAGCTACTTCATGAGTGTCGCCAACGAACGCACCATCGGCTGGGTCGAGCAGGGCCTCGTCCCCGACCGGGTCGTGCGGGCCGCCATCCGTCGCCTGCTCCAGCGACGTCTCGACGAGCTGCGTCCGGACGACGTCGAGGGCTCGGCCGCCAGCGCTTCCGCCTTCGTGGCCATGATGAACGCCGCCGAGGTCGCGCCGCTTGCGGACAAGGCCAACGAGCAGCACTACGAGCTGCCGGCCGCGTTCTTCGAAGCGGTCCTGGGAGCGCAACGCAAATACAGCGCCTGCCACTGGGCCGCCGGGACGGATTCGCTCGACGCCGCCGAGGAGGCGGCGCTCGCGATGACCGCCTCGCGGGCCGGCATCGAAGACGGGATGCAGGTGCTGGAGCTCGGGTGCGGCTGGGGCGCGTTGACACTGTGGCTGGCGCGCCGGTTTCCCGCCGCCCGCATCACCGCGGTGTCGAACTCCCACGCGCAACGGGCCTACATCGAACGCCGCGCCGAGCAATCGGCATTGACCAACGTCGAGGTGATCACCGCCGACATGAACGCCTTCGACACCGAGCGACGCTTCGAGCGCGTGGTCTCCGTGGAGATGTTCGAGCACCTTCGCAACTACCGCGAGGCCTTCGCGCGGATCGCGGACTGGCTGCAGCCCGGCGGGCGGTTCTTCATGCACATCTTCTGTCACCGCAGCACGCCCTACGAGTTCGTCGATCGCGACGCCGACGACTGGATGAGCCGCCACTTCTTCAGCGGCGGCATCATGCCGAGCGACACCCTGCCGCTGCACTTCCAGCAGCACCTGGCGTTGCGCAACCACTGGCGCTGGAGCGGTCGGCACTACGAGCGCACGCTCAATGCCTGGCTGGCGCGGATGGATGCGCGCAAGGCGACCGTCATGCCGATCCTGCGCGAGACCTACGGCGAGGAGGCGGCGTTGTGGTGGACGCGCTGGCGCCTGTTCTTCATGGCCTGCGCCGAGCTGTTCGGCTACCGCGACGGGCGCGAATGGTTCGTCAGCCACTACCTGTTCGAGCGGGCCGCGCGCTGAGGCTGCGATGGCAATGGCACTCAACTTCGTGCTCTTCCAGCTCTGCTGGTTCGCCTGCGTGCTCGGCGGCGCCGCCGGCCTTCCGCTTGCGGGGCCGGCCGTGGTGGCCGTGGCCGTGGCCGTGCACCTGCTGAGAGCGCCGCGGGCGCAGCCCGAGATCGCGTTGCTGCTCATCAGCGCCGCGGGCGGTGCTGTCTGGGACAGCCTGCTGGTTGCCGCCGGCTGGCTCGTGTACCCCTCGGGCACGCTCGTGGCCGGTACCGCGCCCTACTGGATCGTCGCTATCTGGGTCGCCTTCGCGACCACCCTCAACGTCAGCCTGCGCTGGCTGCGGCAGCGTCCGTTGACGGCCGCAGCATTCGGCGCCGTCGCCGGCCCCATGGCCTACGCCGGCGGCGCGGCGCTCGACGGTGTGATACTGGCGAACGCCCCGCTCGCCCTCGGCGCGCTTGCCGTCGGCTGGGCGATCTTCACCCCCGCGCTGCTGACGCTCGCCGAGCACTTCGACGGCTGGCGGACGCCGGCGCCGCTCACCCGCGTCGCGCCCGGAGATTGCTGATGTTCGATCCGCTCGCCTACCTGATGGGCCTCGGGGTGATTCTCGCCGCGGGCCTCATGACCTGGCTGGTGAGCCTCGTGCTCGAGGACGTCAGCATCGTTGACAGCCTGTGGGGACCGATGTTCCTGCTGGCTGCCCTCGCCTACTACGTCGCGCTGCCCGAGACCGGTCCGCGCGCAGCGCTGGTCGTGATTCTGGTCGCGGCGTGGGCGTTGCGCCTCGCGGCCTACGTCACCTGGCGCAACTGGGGCGAGGGCGAGGACCGGCGTTACCGCGAGATCCGCGCCAACAACCAGCCCGGCTTCGAGCGCAAGAGCCTCTATATCGTGTTCGGCCTGCAGGGCGTCATCGCGTGGGTGGTCTCGCTGCCGCTGCTCGCCGCGATCGCCGGTGCGGCGCCGCTCGGTGCGCTCGACTACGCCGGCATCGCGCTGTGGTTCGTCGGCATGGTGTTCGAAGCCGGCGGCGACCTGCAGCTGGCCCGTTTCAAGGCGCGGCCCGAGAACGAGGGCAAGGTCATGGACCGCGGCTTGTGGCGCTACACGCGCCACCCCAACTATTTCGGCAACGCCTGCATCTGGTGGGGTTTCGCGCTGATGGCGTTCGCCGCCGGTGCCTGGTGGGCGATCGTCTCGCCGGTGCTGATGACGTTCCTGCTGCTGCGGGTCTCGGGCGTGGCGATGCTGGAAAAGGACATCGGCGAGCGCCGCCCCGAATACGCCGACTACGTACGTCGCACCAATGCCTTCATACCGGGGCCGCCCGCCGGGCGCGACGCCTCGCAGGGAGCCTGACGTGCGCGCCGCTTTGTTCGCTACGCTCGCCGCCGGGCTCGCTATCGCCGGACCGGTGCACGCATCGCTGCCGGGCGATGTGGACCTCGAGTTCCGGGTGCTGCTCGGCGAGAAGGACATCGGCCGACACAGCTTTCGGGTCACGGGTGACGGCGAGCGCGCGGTGGTCGACATCGATGCCGACTTCGAGGTCACCTTCCTCGCCATCCCCGTGTACCGTTACCGCCACACGAACCGCGAGGTGTGGCGCGACGGGTGCCTCGCGAGCATCGCCTCGCGCACCGACGACAACGGCGAGTTGCAGTCGCTCGAGGGCGAGGTGGGCGAGGACTCCTTCGTGCTGCGTACCCGCAACGGCAGCCGCAACCTCGAGGCGGGCTGCGTCATGACCTTTGCCTACTGGAACCCCGATTTCCTGAACCGCACGGCGCTGCTCAACGCGCAGACCGGCGACTACGTCGCGGTCGACGTCGAGCGCGCCGGACTGGACGACCTGCGCCTCGAGAAAAGCCGTTTTCGCGCCGAGCGCTACCGCCTCAGCAACGCCGACGAGGGTATCGACATCTCGCTTTGGTACGAGGCCGACACGCGTCGCTGGCTGGCGCTGGAATCGCGCGTCGACGGCAAGGTGATCCGCTACGTACCGGTACGACCCGCGTCGATCGCCGGGACCGAACGGGCAGGCGCGCGGTGAGCCTCGCGCGGCGGGCGTCTTCGATCGCGACGGTGGCGCTGGCGGCCCTGCTCGGCGCCTGCGCGTCCTATCCCCCGCTGCGCACCGTCGACAACGTCGACCTGCCGCGCTTCATGGGCCGCTGGTACGTGATCGCGGCGATCCCGACGTTCATCGAAGACGAGGCCTACAACGCCGTCGAGTCCTACGCGCTAGCCGACGACGGCAGTATCGAAACCACCTTCACCTTCCGCGACGGCGGCTTCGACGGCGAACAGCGCCGCTACACGCCGCGCGGCTTCGTCCGCGATTCCACCTCGAACGCCGTGTGGGGGATGCAGTTCGTGTGGCCGTTCGAGGCGGAATACCGCATCGTGTACCTCGACGCGGACTACGCGCTGACCGTGATCGGGCGCAGCAAGCGCGACTACGTGTGGATCATGGCCCGCGAACCGCACATCGAGCCCGCCGCCTACCGGCAACTGCTGGCCCTGATCGAGGCCGAGGGGTACGATCTCGGCCGGCTTCGCAAGGTGCCTCAGCGATGGTCCGCGGACGGTTGATCGCGCCGGCGCCGGCCTGTCTGATCAGGTGAATCGCACCGACTGCTGCGAGAGGCGGATACCGAAGTCGAGCGAGCCTTCGTTGATCAGCCAGCGGCGCAGGCTGAAGGTACGAGCACCGCGCGCGTGCATGGGGTCGGCCTCGGCCAGCGCGCGCGCCGCGTTCAGCGATTCGGCCCGGTACACGATCAGGCCGGCACCCTGCATCTCCTCGCCGCTCTCGTCGGACAACGGGCCGGCGAATACCAGCCGGCCCTCGGCTTCCAGGCGTTGCTGGTAGTCGAGGTGCTCGGGCAGCACCTCGCGCAAGAACTCCGGCGCGCCATCGGGCGTGCTCATCACCACGTACAGTTCGAGCGCCAGCGCGCCCCGCGAGCGCGCGGCCTCCTTGTACTCGGTCCATTTGGGCATGGGCTCGCTCTCCTGCAACTATCGATATTCTATTGACGGCGTTGCGGATTATAGGCAATCTCGCGCGCTGCAGGCGCTCTGCGAAACGAGTCGTTCTTCGCCGGCGCGACCTGGCGCTCGAACTTCCTGTGCACCATCGTTCACGCCCACGAGAGCGCGCTGGCGCGCGCCTGCCGCGGTCGAGTTTCGAGCAAGCCTGCGGGCGATCCGAAGGGAAGGAAGTCGAACATGGCCATCAAACCGAAGACCGTCGTGCAACTGCGCGCCCGCGCCCGTTGTCCCTCGCACGCACGCGCCGATATCGAAATCCGCGACCTCGCTTTCGTCATCGACGAACCGGGCGAGCGGGGCGGAACCAACCAGGGTCCGACCCCGACCGACACCGCGCTGGCGGCGCTGGTCGGTTGCACCAACGTGATCGGGCACAAGTGCGCCGCACGGCTGGGCGTCGACATCGGTCACCTGGAGATCACAGCGAACTGTGCGTTCGACCGCCGCGGCGTTACCCTCGCCGAGGAGATCGACGTGCCGTTTCAACGCATCGAACTGACGGTGCTCGCCGACGGCGGCGCGAGCGACGCGCAACTGGCCGAAGTGGCGGCCGAGGTGCGCAAGTACTGCCCGCTGTCGAAGCTGTTCACACAGGCCGGCACCGAGATCGTCGAGACCTGGCGGCGCGCCGGGTGCAGCCCGGCGTCGATGTAACACAAGCCGGGCGGCGCCGGGCGGCGCCTCAGCCGAGGAAGTCGAGGCCCTCGTGGTTGACCACCGCGAAAATCGCCGGCACCCGTCCCGGAACCGCGACGCAGTGCTGCGAACCGGCCGGCTTGTAGGCGATGTCGCCGGTTCGATAACGCCGCCCGTCGTCCTCGGCG
>JBFJWO010000069.1:0-13839 GCA_041623575.1 Gammaproteobacteria bacterium | reverse complement strand
TAGCCGCGACCGAGACGCGCGGACAGAAAGCTGCCCAGCATGAAGCCGGCGGTGATGCTGCCGATGCACACGCCGAGCAGCGACGGCGAAAGGCCGTAGAAGGTCGTGGCGACCAACGGTGCGCCGGCCACGAACGAATAGAACGCACCGACCGAGAAGGCCGTGCAGAACGCATAGCCCCAGAACGCGGACGCGCGCAGCAACTCGGGATAGGCGCGAAACTGCGTGGCGAACGTCGCCGAGCGGGCCGGGTTGGTTTCGCCCAGGTCGACCCAGCACAGCACGAGCATGGCCAGGCCGAAGCCGCACAGGGTGACGAAGTTGGCGCGCCAGCCGAACAGTTCGTCCAGTGCGCCGCCCAGCATCGGCCCCAGCATCGGCGCGACCGCCATGGCCATGCTGACGTAACTCATCCGTGCGGCCGCTTCCCGCGGCGGCACCGTGTCGCGGATCACCGCCAGCGACACTGCCCAGCCGCAGATGACGACGCCCTGCAGGACCCGGAACGCCAGGAACACCCGGAAGTCCTCGGTCAGCGCACAGACCAGCGAAGCCAGGGTGAAGATCGCCAGCCCGGCCAGCAGCACCGGGCGGCGCCCGACGCGGTCGGACAACGGGCCCAGGATCAACTGCAGCACGGCGGTGATGGCGAGATAGCCGGCGATCGACAGGCTCACGAGCGAATAGGAGACGCGGAAGTCGGTCGCCATGTTCGCCAGCGAGGGGACGAACATGTTGAGCGACAGGACCGACAGCCCGGTGAGCAATATCAGCGTGAGCAGTTTCGGCGCGGAGACGGCGGCGTGCAGCATGGAATCCTTCGACCCCCCGACGCGTCACCGGGGCCGTGACCAATGGCGCCGGCGATCCGCAGGGGGCGTCGCCGGCGCCGGGAAGGCAGGGTCGCGGGTCGCAGCGGCGGCGTGGCGCCGCCGCCGACCCCGCGGTGTCAGCTTCCCTCGACGACGAACTCGATGTCGATGTTGCCGCGGGTCGCGTGGCTGTACGGACAGATCTGCTCGTGGGCTTCTTTGACCAGGGCCTCGGCGTCGGCCTGGCCGAGGTTGGGGATCGCTACGCGCATCTTCACGGCGATGCCGAAACCGCCGCCCTCGCGCGGGCCGACGGACGTCTCGCAGGTCACCGAGGCGCCGGCGGCGTCGAGCTTGCGCTGACTGGCGACGAAGTCGACGGCGCCGCCGAAGCAGGCCGCGTAGCCCGTCGAGAACAGGTGCTCGGGCGTCGTCGTGTTGGCGAGGCCGGGACCGCCCATCGCCTTCGGCACCGACAGGTCCGCGCTCACCGAACCGTCAGTCGTCTCGGAGTGGCCGTTGCGCCCGCCGGTCGAGGTGGCGACGGCGGTAACCAGCGGTTTGATGGTGTGAGCGGCCATGGCGAATTCTCCAGTTGTCAGGGGATCGATAACGACGATTCGTGCGCCGCCCGCGCAAGGCGGCGGCGCGTCCGGCGACGTTAACACCTGGCCCCACGGGCGAACAAGCGGGGCGCGGTCCGCCAGCGGCAAGCCGGGCACCGGACGAAGGTCCGTGGGCCCGGCCCGCACGCCATCGCACAACGGCGCACTGCGCCCCCGCATCGATCGCCGGCGGCAGCAGTTGGGCCTCGTTCGTCGGTCCGCGCGAGCCAGGCGCTGCGCGCCGCCGTTAGTTGCCGATGGAACCCAGCAAGCCGTTGCGCGCGGCGCTCGCCTGCAGCGCGACGCACTGCGCGTCGGTCAGCACCGTGTTGTCGGGCGAGGTGTCTTCGCGCAGCAGGTTGCGGGCGAGCTGCGTATGGGCGCCGTCGTCGAGCAAAACGTGCGCGAGCTCGTGCGCAAGGGCGATGCCGGGGTCGCGGGTCCCGGCCGTCAGCCAGGAACTGAAACGCAGGTGCGGCGAGCGCCGGCTGTTGCCCGTGCCGAAGCTCACCGCGTCGAACGCCGGCGTGTCCATGGTGTCGCGCATGAACACCGCGAGCGGCGTCTCGACCCGCGGGTGGGCGAGCAACGCTGCCGCGCCGGTGCGCGAGAAGTCCCGCAACGAATCGGGCACCGCGAGTTCCAGGACCCGCAGGGCATCGAGGAGCACGCCGCAGCGCTCGAGGATCTGCGCGGCCCGCCTGCTCGCGCGGAGCACGTCTTCGAGCGTCCAGCCGCTGTCGCGCACGACCACCAGGGTCGGCGCAAAGCGCCCGGCAACCGGCCCGTGCGGTTCCACGAGGTTGTACCACGTCACGTCGCTGCGCACCTCGACGAGGTCGGCCAGCGGGTTGGCGAGCCAGGCGGCGGCATCGAGCGCTCGCGGTGGCGCCACCGCAAGGTCCAGCACGGCCTTGCGGAGCTCGACCCCGCTCGCCCCGGGCATCCCGGCGGCCAGGCGCGCCGCGAGCGCGGAAACGCGCGCCGCCGCGTAGCTCGAGCCCGAGACCCGGCGCGGCGCGCCGTCGAAGCCGGTGGCGGTGAGGTCCTCGCCGGGCGCCAGCAGGTCGACGCTTGCCGCTCCCCAGTTGGAGCCCGGGGCGGGGCGCCCGCTCGCATCGCTGGAGGTCACGGTCAGCTGGTTGGGCAGCTCGAAGGCGGCGGGATAGACCGGCTCGACGTCGAGGTCGCGACCGTTGTTGCCGGCGGAGACCACGAACAGCAGGCGTGGGTGGGCACGCGCCGTGCGTTCGAAGTCGAGCCACGACTCGCGCCGGTTGCTGCCCAGCGACAGGTTCACCACCCGCGCGCCGTTGCGTGCCGCGTGCTCGACGAGTGCCGTCATGCGGCTCATGTCCGGGCGTGGATAGCGGTACGGCAACAGCCGCGCTGCGGCGGCCTCGTGCAGCACCAGGCTCGCCGTGCGCGTGCCGTGGCGTTGCGGGAAGAACGGCGAGCGCGCCGGGTCGGCGTCGAACGGGCGCGGGTCGAGGTCCCAGAAGTCGTAGCCGAGGCTCACCCCGTCGGCGTCGCGGGCGAGGTGCGGCCCGATCCCGGGCAGCAGGTAGTTGACCCCCGAGTCGACCAGCGCCACGGTGACCCCCGGTTTGTCGGGAGCGGCGGGCACCGGCGGATCGAGCGGCTCGCGCCGTTTGGTGCGCCGCAGTGCGGCATCCAGGTAGACGAGTTCCGGGCCGGTGTCGGAATCGCTCACCAGCTCCCGCGCGGCGGCGATGCGGCAGTCGGGCCCGGCGATGATCAGCAGCCCCGGAGCCCCGGTCCCGTCACGCCACTCGACGCTGAGGCGACGCACGCGGGCCTGCGGCGCCAGGCGCTCGAGGACCAGGTTGCCGGCCGCGGCGAGGTCCACGCGGTAGCGCGTGCCCATGGCGACGTCGCGACGCTTGATCGCCTCCTCGGCGATGGCGGCCGGTTCGAACCGCGCGCGCACGCCGGCTATGCCCGCGTCGTCACACAGCGCTGCGAGACCCTCGTTGACCAGGGCGCGCGGCGTCTCGGCGAGGCCGGTGCCCGAGGCTGCGACGAGCCCCGTCAGCGCCGCCAGTAAGTGCTGTAACCTGCTCACGATGCTGGCATCATTGCCGGACCATGCAGCCGCTGCGCACGCCAACCTCGCCGCCCCCGACCGACTGCGCCCGTCGGCGCGCGGTGTCACCGACGTGAGCGACCGGCCGGGCACCGAGACGCTGTTGCTGCCGCGGGAGTTCGAGCTGCTCACGGTGCCGAGCGCGTCGGACGTGCTCGATTGCGGGGTCGAGCAGGCCAGGCGCGGCGCCGATGAAGGCACGCTGGTGTGGCTGTTGGAGCAGACGCACGGGCGCACCCGCAACGGCGAGCGCTGGCACGCCGGCCCCGACGATCTGCATTGCGCGCTGGTGCTGCACCCGGAGTTCGACCGCGCCACTTCGCTGCAGCTGGCTTTCGTGGCCGCCTTGAGCCTCGGCGCCGTGCTTGCCGAGCAGGTGCAGCCGATGACCACGTTGCACTACCGCTGGCCGGACCAGGTGTTGTTGCGCCACGGCAAGGTCGCTCAGCTGCGGCTCGCCGGCGCGCGGGCGGGGGAGGGTTTCGAGTGGCTGGTGCTGGCGCTCGACGTCAACGTCGGTCCGCTCAGCGGCGAGCACGAGTTCGCCGGCTCGGCGGTGCAGACCGACGGCCAGTGCGAGGCGACGCGCGAGCTGCTGCTGGAGGACTTCTGCCGCTATTTTCTGCGCACCATCAACGAGTGGGCGCAACGCGGCTTCGCGCCGCTGCTGCAGGCGTGGCGGCAGCGTTGCGCGCAACTCGGCGAATACCGTCTCGTCTCGCTCGAGCGAGGCGAGGTGGAGGGTACGCTCGAGGAGATCGACGACGACGGCGCGGCGGTGTTCGCCAGCGCCGGGGGCGCGATGCGCATTACGCTCGAGGCCTATTTCCGGGCGGTCCTCGGAACGCCCTGAACGACGCGGATCGCGGGCGATGTCCGCAGCGGGGCAAGCGCGGCGTGTAACGCTGCGTCGAAGAACGGGCAGCGGGGCCCTGGCGGGCGTCACTGCACCGCGGCGGCGGTGCACGGCGCGGACCCGTCGATCGCCCAGCGCTCGACGGCGCGGGCGTGGGCGTCCCAGCTGTTGAACCGGTTGGTGACACTCACGCGGGTGGCGCCTTGCTGCGCCGCGATGCCGATGGACATCTGGGTGCGCACGCCCGCGATACCTTCCTGGGCGACGGCGATGTCGGCCGAGCGCGTGGTCTCCTGGATCACGCCGTCCACCCGCGTGCGCGAGAAGCCGACCGAGGGCATGCACGCCCGTGCGCGCGTCAGCACCCTGCTGAAGACAGCCAGGTAGTCCTGGTCGACGGTGAAGCTGTAGGCAACCGTCGGCGCGCCTTGCGCGGTTCGCGGCGGGGTGCTCGCGCAACCCTGCACCAGGACCGCGCACAGCGCGAGCGCGGCGATCGAAATCATTCTGGTCGTCGTCGGACCCGTTCGTTGCACGTCCGGCTCTCCTACCAGTACACGGGCGTGGGCAGCCCTTCCATGCGGGCCTTGATCTGCAACGCCACGTACAGCGAGTAGTGGCGCGACAGGTGCAGGTTGCCGCCGTGAAACCACAGGGCCTCCTGGCGAGTGGGCTTCCACATGTTGCGCAACTCGCCCTCCCACGGGCCCGGGTCTCCGGGCGTGCCCGACCCGTATCCCCAGAACGGCCCGATCCGTTCCGCCACCTCGGGCGAGATCAGCTGCGCGACCACCTCGTCGAGCGAGCCGTAACCGGTCGCGAACACCACCAGGTCGGCCGGCAATTCCTCGCCGTCGTCCAGGCGCACGCCGTTGGCGGTGAAACCCGCGACGGCGCGCCCGCTGCGCACTTCGATGCCGCCGTCGGCAATCAGCGAGCACGCGCCGACGTCGATGTAGTAGCCCGACGCCGTGCGCAACGCCTTCATCAGCAGTCCCGAGCCGTCGACGCCGAAGTCCCAGGCGAAGCCGGCGGCGGTCAGGCGCTCGTAGAAGTCCGCATCGCGGCGGGCGATCTCCTCGTAGAGCGGTCGCTGAAAGTCGGGCAACAGGCGAAACGGCATCGAGGCGAACAGCAGGTCGGCCCTCTCCGTGGTCAGCCCGCGCGCCACCGCCTCCTCCGAGTAGAGCGGCCCGAAGCCGACCTCCATCAAGGTCTCGGATCGCACCACGATCGAGGACGAGCGCTGCACCATCGTCACCTCGGCGTCGTTCTCCCACAGGTCGACGCACAGGTCGTGCGCCGAGCTGCCGCTGCCGATCACCACGCAGCGCTTGCCGCGGTACGCGCTGCCGTCGCGGTAGGCGCTGCTGTGCAGGGTCTCCCCCCGGAACCCGGCCGCGCCCTCGAGCGTTGGAACCCGCGCGAAGCCGTAGGCGCCGGTGGCAATCACCAGCTGGCGCGGGCGCAGGGTCAGCGTTTCGCCGGCGCGCTCGACGCGAACCTCCCACTCGGCGCGTGTCGCGTCGTAGCCGGCGCCGACACAACGGGTCGAGCCCCAGTAGTTCAGCTCCATGATGCTGCAATAGGCCTCGAGCCAGTCGGCCATCTTGTCTTTCGGCGTGAACACCGGCCAGTGGTCGGGAAACGGCAGGTAGGGCAGGTGGTCGTACCAGACCGGGTCGTGCAGCACCAGCGAGCGGTAGCGCTGGCGCCAGAAGTCGCCGGGGCGCTCGAGCCGGTCGACGACCAGGGTCGGGACGTCGAGGCGGCGCAGGCGTGCGGCGAGCGCGATGCCGCCCTGGCCGCCGCCCACGATGACGCAGTACGGCTGGCGGCTGGCGCCGAGTTCCGCCTGCTCGCGGCGGCGTTGTTCCAGCCACGTGAGGCGATCGCGCCGGGCCCGGTGCTCGAGGCCGAGCGCGCGCCGCGGCCCCCGGCGCTCCTCGAAACCCTTGAGCTCCGTCATGGTCGTCAGCAGCGTCCAGCACCGGCCCTGGCGCAGGCGCAGGTGCCCGGTGCCGCGCGCCGTCGCGGTCTCGAAGGTGAACCAGGCTTCCAGCCCGTGCGCATCGCCGGTGGCGGTGCCGTGCTCGGCAACCCAGTTGCAGGGCGCGGTGCTCTCGAGCACGGCGTCGAGCATGTCGAGCACGCCGGCCCGGCCCTCGACGGTCTTCAGGTTCCAGGTGAACGCCAGCAGGTCGCGCCAGTAGCAGTCCTCGGCAAAGAGCGCCGCGAGCGCCTCGCGATCGGCCCGTTGCAGCGCCGATTCGAATGCCTGCAGCCAGTGCGCGGCGAGGCGGTCGGGACCGTCGTGCATGGCAGCTGTGCGGGCTCGGGACCTGACGGCCGCACTAGCCGAGCGTGATCGCCTGCTCCTTCTCGATGCTCTCCTCGGCCGCGAGAACGATGCGCAGCGAGTTCACCGCCGCGTCCATCGATTCCGACAGGTCCAGGTCCTCGCGGATCGCTTTCAGGAAGTACGCCTGCTCGCGATCGCACAGCGCCTGGTGATCGGGCTCGTCCTCCATCCCGAGGATCTCGTCGGCCCTGGCGAAGTTCTTGTCCGCGTCGACCTCGGCGTGGTGGATCTTGAGCGCGTTGGTCTTGGTGTGCTGGTCGATGTCCGCCGAGTCGCTCACACCGTCGCGTTTCGCCTCGCCTTCGCCGTCCTGGGCGACGACGATCGAGACGCAGCCCTTGGGCCCCACCACGTCCTTCACGAAGTAGGCGATGTCGCTCATCATCGGCCCCCACCCGGCCTCGTACCAGCCGACCGACCCGTCGTCGAACGTGACGTGCAGGTGGCCGTAGTTCTGTTTGGCGGCATCGGCCCACAGCTTGGCGCCGATACCGTGCACGCGCACGGGTCTGGCGCCGGTCAGCTGGCACATCACGTCGACGTAGTGGACGCCGCAGTCGACGATCGGGATCAGCGAGTCGATCAGGTTCTTGTGCCACGACCACGCCGGCCCGCTGCTCTGCTGGTTGAGGTTCAGCCGCATCACCAGCGGCTTGCCCAGCGTCTTGCCGATCTCGATGAACTTCATCCACGACGGGTGCACGCGCAGGATGTAGCCCAGCACGAGCTTGCGTTGCGCGGCACGTGCCGCCGCCACGACTTTCTCCGCGTCCTCGATGTTGGTCGCGATGGGTTTCTCCATGAACACGTGGCAACCGGCCTCGAACGCGGCCAGCGCGTACTGCGCGTGCGTGTTCGGCCAGGAGTTGATCGACACCGCGTCGGGCCGCGTCTCGGCCAGGGCGGTGGCGAAGTCCTGGAAGCGCGGGTAGGCCGCGAGGTCCTCGGGGATGTCCGTGCGGCTCTCGATCGAGCGGCTCATCAGGCCGACGATCTCGAAACCGTCCATGTTGTGGTAGGCCCTGGCGTGGGAGGTCCCCATGTTGCCGAGCCCGATCACCAGAATCCTGACTTTGTCCGACATCGTGCTCTCCTGATCGTCGTGCGCGCGCGCTCGCGCATCACTCGTCGTTGAAATGCAAGCAAGTCGACAATCGCACTCTCGACGCAGCGCGTCGAAAAAGACACAGGATGTGCTTTTTCAACATGCTCTAGCGCACCGCGTTGGCGAAAAATCGTGCCCTGATCGCTTCCAGATCGACGGCGGCGAGCTCCGCCGACAGCTTGTGGGCCTGGGCGTCGGCCATGACCCTGGCCTTGTCGAACGCGTTGGCCGGACCGACGAAATCGTTGGTGACCACCTGATCGAAAGCGACCTTGGTCTTGATCTGCCCGATCCTGTGCAGGGTGTCGAAGTAGGCCTGCCACTTGGCCGGGTCGTGCCAGCCCCAGCCCTGGCGCTTGGACATGTCGCCGCGGAACACGTTGGCGAGTTGCATCATGGACTCGGTGCCGAGTTCCGGGCCGAGGTTCCTGCGCACGATGGGGAAGGTCTCGAACACGATCTGCGTCGCGGCGCGCGGGTTGTGGTGGCCGAACTCGAGCCCCATCGCCCAGCCGCGCAGGTAGGCTTCCAGGAAGGCGCGGCGCTCGGGATCGTCGAGGTCGGCGCGGCGCACGACGAAACTGTTGGCGGGAAAGTTCGAGTGATCGACGCCCAGCCAGTACTCGAACTTCAGCCCCTTGCCTTCCCAGTCGGCGCGCAGTCCTTCCCAGGCGAGCGCCGCATCGCCCTGGCCGGAGGCCAGCACCGTACCCCACTGCGGCCAGCCGCCTTCCTGGTACTTGATCTTCTTCAGGTCGGCGCCGGCGGCGGCGAACATCGGGTCGGCGATGGACTGCCAGGCGGCGCTGCCGAGCAGCACGGTCTTGCCTTCGAGTTCCTTCAGGTCCTTGACGCCCTCGCCGGGACGGAAAGCGAAATCGAACACGTCGGCGGCGCCCATGTTGAACACCGACACCAGGTTCATCTTGTTCTCGATCGCGAACGAGAATACGCCCGGCGAAGGGAACCCCATGTCCGCCTGGCCGACGGCCACGAATTTCACCGTGGCGGTGCCGTCGGACGGGCCGGGTTCCATGTGCGTGTCGAGATCGCCGAAGTAGCCCATCTTCTTGCCGACCCAGTACGGGTAGTCGTCGAGCACTTCGAGCGTGCCGCGCGGCGATATCCAGGTGAACTTCCCGGCGGCGTCGGCCCGCCGCGGCGACAGCGCGGTGCCGCCCAGCGTCGTCGCGACGACTGCCCCGGTACCGGTGACCTGCAGGAACCT
This sequence comes from Gammaproteobacteria bacterium, assembly GCA_041623575.1. Lineage (GTDB taxonomy): Bacteria > Pseudomonadota > Gammaproteobacteria > JAHELT01 > JAHELT01 > JAHELT01. The sequence goes on along the minus strand of JBFJWO010000069.1, from coordinate 4,764 downwards.
GCGACGGTTCATGAACGTGTTCAACTTGCGTTGCGTGGTGTCAACCATTGTCGTCTCCTCCCGCTCTTGGTGGGCAGTCGAGGCGAGGTAGCCGCCGTGCATGGCGCCCCCCGCCGCTCGTGTGCGATACGCCTGGCGTGATCATGATTCCCAACTCGCCCACTTCTTGCCGATCAGGAAAAACGTCACGTAGATGAGGATCCCGAGGATCGACAGGATCAGGATGACCGCGAAGAACTGCGGCATCTGCAAGGTCGCCGAGAACGTCGTCAGGCGGTTGCCGAGACCGAATCCGCCGCCCACCATCTCCGCGCCGACCGCGGTGAGCAGGCCGAAGATCGCGCCGATCATCAGGCCGACGATGATCATGGGCAACGCCATGGGCACGCGGATCTTCAGAAATATCTGGAACGTACTGGCGCCGAAGGAGCGAGCCAGCGCGATCTTCGCCAGGTCGACGCGGCGAAAGCCGGTGGCCGCGTTGATCATCACCATCGGCCCCGACGCCAGCGCCACGGCGATGATGCGCGGCTCGTAGCCGAAGCCGAAACGCAGGATCAGCAGCGGCACCAGCGCCAGCATGGGCGTCGTGACCAGCATCAGGATGTAGGGGGCGACGACCTTTTCGACGAACGGGAACTGCGTGATCACCGCGGCCAGCATCAGCCCGATCGATGCGCCCACCGCGTAGCCGGCGAACAGTTCCACCAGGGTGTGGCCGAGGTGCGGCCCGATGAATTCGAAATCCGTCACCAGAGCGATGACCATCGCGCTCGGCGGCGGCATGACGTACTGCGGCACCTCGAGCATGCGGATCGTGACTTCCGCGCCGCCGATGATGATCACCGCGACCAGCACGATTGCGACGATCTCCCAGGCTGTACGTTTGCCGGTACCGGCGGTGAAAGCATCGAGGTTGGTCAGGCCGACGCCCTGACCGGCGGCGGGCGGTTTTTTCCCGAACTCGGGGATGCGATCGCCCAGGATCTTGTCAGCCATGACTGCGCCTCGGGCGCGCGCGCAGAGCGTCCGCGCCCTGACCGTTTGCGGGCTTGCTCTGGATCTCGCGCTTGATCTCGTTCACCAGGTCGAACACCTCCTTGGTCGCCAGCAGGTCCAGCGTGCGCGGGCGCGCGAAGTCGATGTCGAACACTTTGGCCAGGCGCCCGGGGCGGGCGGACATGACGAACACGCGATCGGAGAGAAACACCGCTTCGGCGATATTGTGGGTGATGAACACGATGGTCTTGCGGGTCTCGAGCCAGATCTCCTCGACCAGCAGGTTCATCTCGTCGCGGGTGAACGCATCGAGCGCCCCGAAAGGCTCGTCCATCAGCAGCACGGACGGATTGAAGGAGAGCGCGCGAACGATGGCCGCGCGCTGCTGCATGCCGCCGGACAACTCCCGCGGAAACTTGTTCTCGAAGCCGGCGAGATCGACGCGTTCGAGCAGGTGCTGGATGCGTTGCGTGTCGGGCTTGATGCGCTTGATCTCGAACGGCAGCTGAATGTTCTTGCTGAGCGAACGCCACGGCAGCAGGTTCGCCTCCTGGAACACCATGCCGATCTGCGGGTGCGGGCCGTCGATGCGCTCGTCGTCGAGCAGCACCTCGCCGTCGGTGAGGCTGTGCAACCCGGCGATGGACCACAGCAGCGTGGTCTTGCCGCAACCGGACGGGCCCACCACGCAGGCGAACTCGCCGTCGGCGACGGACATGGAGAATCGGTCGATCGCGTGCAGCGGTCCGGAACGGGTGTCGTAGTACTTCGTCGCTTCCCTGACGACGAGCTTGCTGCGGCCGGTGTTAGTCCTCGTCAAGCCACGACCTCCCGGGGGAGCGGAAAACGACCCGTGCCGGCGCCTTTCAGAACCGGCAGTCGTCCAGTCCGCAGGTAGTGCGCGTTCGTGTCCCCCTGAGATCCGGGGCGCGCGCTTCGCGGCAGTATCATACTTTTGCGAAGTTAGTGTCAACGGCGGGCGCGGGGCATCGAACGAGCGCCGGTTCGGGCGCGCCGCTGCGCCCGACACGTGGACAAGGCAGGGGTTTTCTCCTACTATTTTTCGACAACTCCGCGTCGCGAACGACGCTTCACCCTGGCCGCAGTCGACTCGATACGTGCCTCAGCGCGCTGCATTCTGTTACGCATGGGACCTCGCCGAAGCGGGCGTCGAGGCCGTGGCCGACGAGCTGCGCGCGCTGCAGATCAACGACATCACGCTCGCCTGCGCTTATCACGCCGGCAAGTTCCTGCGCCCGCACGGAGTGCAGGGCAAGGTGTATTTCCCCGAAGACGGAACGGCGTACTTCAAGACGTCCGGCTCGCGCTACGGCGAGATCAAGCCCCGGGAAAACAGCCTGCTCGACCGCCGCGACCTGTTGCGCGAGTGCTGCGACCTCGACGGGTTGTCGGTGACCGCCTGGCTGGTGCTGATGCACAACTCGCGCCTCGGCGCCCGCCACCCGGCGCACTGCGTGAGCAACGCTTTCGGCGACCGGCTGATCTACAACCTGTGCCCGGCATCGCCGGCGGCGCGCGAGTACGCGATCGCCTTGTGCCGCGACGTGACGGAGCACTACCCGGTGGCGGGGGTAACGTTGGAGACGCCCGGCTTTCTGCCCTACGCGCACGGGTTTCACCACGAGTTCGCCATGCTGCGCGCGAACGCCTGGCTCGACAACCTGCTGGGGTTGTGCTTCTGCGCGCATTGCATGGCCGGCGCCGGGCACGCGGGGATCGATGCCGAGGGACTGCGGGCCCGGGTGGCGGCGAGCGTGGAAGCCTACCTCGGCGGCGAGGTCGACCACGAGGCCGACATGGCGCAGGCCTTCTGGCACGCGCAGGTGGCCACCGACCCCGACCTGGGCGCACTGCTGAACTGGCGGTGCAGCGTGGTCGAGACCCTGGTCGGCGAGATCCGTTCGGCGCTACGCGCGGATGCGAGCGTGTCGGTGATACCGTCGGTGGCGCGCCCTTCGTCCGGCGCGTGGTACGAAGGCAGCAACCTCGCACGGCTCGCGCCGCTCGCCGACTACCTGCAGGTGTGTCTCTACGAACCCTCTGCCGGACGTATCCTGAGCGACGTCTTCGACGTGACGCAGCGAATCGGCGGAACGCGCAAGCTGCGGGTGGTGCTGCGGCCCGGCTATCCGGACGTGGCCGCGCGCGAGGAGTTCGTCGGTGTCGTCGCCGCCCTGCACGGGCTCGGCGTGCGCGACTTCGCTTTCTACAACTACGGCCACCTGCGGCGCCCGAACCTCGAATGGATCGGTGCCGCGTTGGGCGCGCTCGACGGTCGGTGAAAGAGTTCTCCGGCAAGACCGTGCTGGTCACCGGCGCCGCCGGTGGCATCGGGCAGGTGATGTTGCGCTGTTTCGCCGAAGCCGGTGCGCGCGTCGCGGCGCTCGACCGTAACGAGGCCGTGACGGCGTTGGCCGAGTCGCTGAGCTCGCTCGGTTTCGAGAGCGCGGCGGCCGTTGCCGATCTGCGCGACGAGGAGGCGCTCGACAGGTCGTTCGCCACGCTGCGCGAGCGCCTCGGCCCGGTCGCGGTGCTCGTCAATAACGCCGGCTTCTCGGGCGCCAGTACACTCGAGTCGACCAGCCCGCAGACCTGGCACGCGGACATCGACGTCAACCTCGGCGGTGCCTTTCGCTGCACCGTGCGTACGCTGGACGACATGAAAGCCGCCGGCGGCGGGGCGATCGTCAACATCGGCTCGGTCAACGGGCTGACGGCGCTGGGAGACCCCGCCTACAGCGCGGCGAAGGCCGGGCTGATCGCCTACACCAAGGCGCTGGCCCTGGAGTACGGCCGCTTCGCCATTCGCGCCAACGTGATCTGTCCGGGCACCGTGCGCACGCCGATCTGGGATCATCGCATCGCGCGCAAGCCCGAGGTGCTGGACGATCTCGTCAAGTGGTACCCGCTGCGTCGCATCGCGGACCCTATCGACATCGCCAGAGCGGCCCTGTTCCTGGCCTCCGACGCGGCGGGCGCGATCACCGGGGCGGTGCTGCCGGTGGACTGCGGCCTGTCGGCGGGCAACATCCAGATGGCCCGCGACCTGACCCTGGCCGATTTCTGAGCCGCCCGCGGCGCCGCGCGATCCGATCCAGCATGCCGAAGAACGACCCGCCGCACGCCGACCTCGTGCTCGAGGGCGGCACGGTCATCGACGGTACCGGCGCCGCGCGGCAGCGGGCGGACGTGGCGGTGGCCGGCGAGCGCATCGTCGCCGTGCAGGTGCCGGGGAGCGGGCCGCCGGTGGCTGCGCGCGCTCGGATCGACGTCACCGGCCGGGTGGTGGCGCCGGGTTTCATCGACGTGCACACGCACGACGACAACGCCGTGCTCGTGAACCCTGCTATGACGGCCAAGCTCAGCCAGGGCGTGACGACCGTGATCGGCGGCAACTGCGGTATCAGCCTCGCCCCGGTGCTCGACATCGAGCCCCCGCCGCCGCTCAACCTTCTCGGCGCCCGCGAGGCCTTCCGCTTCGCGAGCCTGCGCGACTACGCCGAGGCGGTCGATGCGGCCGCGCCGGCCGTCAACATCGCCGCGCTGGTCGGGCACAGCACCCTGCGGGTCGGAACCATGGCGAGCGTCGAGCGCAGGGCGAACGCCGCCGAGATCGACGCCATGCGCCGGCTGCTGGCCGAAAGCCTGGAGGCGGGGGCCATCGGGTTCAGCACGGGCCTGTGGTACAAGCCCAACGCGGCGGCCGACGCCGACGAGGTGGCGGCGCTGGCGGAACTCGTCGGC
>JBFJWO010000068.1:0-13914 GCA_041623575.1 Gammaproteobacteria bacterium | reverse complement strand
GATGCCGACCTCGCGCAGCAGCTCGAGCACCCGCGCCAGCGCGGCGCGGCGGCCGAGGCCACGGTGCAATCGCAGCGGCTCGGCGATCTGCGAGGCGACGGTCGCGGTCGGGTCGAGCATGGCTTGCGGCTGCTGGAAGAGCATCGCCAGGCGGTTGCCGCGCAACGCGTTCATTTCCCGCTCGGAGCGGGCGAGCAGGTCGTCGCCGCCGAGCGCCATGCGTGCGGCACGACAAGCGAAACCGTGCGGCAGCAAGCGCATCAGCGCGAGCGCCGTGAGGCTCTTGCCGCAACCGGATTCGCCCACCAGCGCGACCGCTTCACCGGCGCTCACGCGCAACTCGAGGTCTTCGACGATGGTGCCGAGCAGGGTGTGCGTCACGTGCAGCGACTCGACTTCCAGCAGCGGGCGGTTCGGCGATCTGCGCTCGGGTGCTTGCATGGCGTCAGCGCTCGAGGCCGCGTTCCGGTGGCCGGGCCGTGCCCGGGCCCTGGTCCTCTACCAGGCTGCGCAGCGGTTCGTGCAGGTGGCGGCTGATCGCTTGCAGGGCGCCGGCCGTGTCTTCGGCGGCCAGCCGGTCGGTGAGCGCCAGGTGCTCCTCGACGAACCCTTCGCGGCCCCGGAACCCGCTCACCAGGACGTGCAGCAGCATGCGGGTCTCGGCGATCAGCGCCGCGTACATGCGCGTCAGGCGGGGACTGCCCGCGGCGTTCACGAGACAGGTGTGAAAGCCCAGGTCGTGATCGACGACGCCGGCCCAGTCGTCTTCGGCCAGCGCCGACACCATCGCCTCGACGTAGTGCGACAACGCCGCGGCGACCTCGACCGCGATGCCCGCCTCCATGATGCGCCGCAGCGCCGCCGTCTCGATCGCCTCGCGGGCGAAATAGATGTCGGCGCGGTCGGCGTTGGTCAGCTCCGGCACGAACACGCCGCGATGAGGCCGGCGGTTCAGCAGGCCTTCCTGGATCAGGTGCTGCATGGCCTCGCGCAGCGGCCCGCGGCTCACCCCCAGCTGGCGCGCCAACTCGGCTTCGTTCAGCTGCGCGCCGGGGCCGTAGACCCCCGCGAGGATGGTTTCGCGCAGCTGCGCGGTGACGAGGTCGGAAAGCGTCGCCCGACTGACCGGGCGGGGACCGCTGGGCGCGCTGCTCATGCGGCCGGCTCCCGGGTGGCGGGGTGCAGGCGCCGGCGCCTGTCCACGCCGATCTCCAGCCCCTGGCCGATCATGGTGACGCTGAGCGCCGTGACGAAAATGGCGAGACCGGGCAGGATCGCGAGCAGCGGCTGGCGCTCCATGTAGGGTCGCGCGTCGGCCAGCATCGCCGCCCAGTCCGAGTCGGGCGGCTGCACGCCCAGGCCCAGAAACGACAGGGCGCCGACCGTGATCAGCTTGTGCCCGAAACGCAGGAAGGTGATCGCGGCGATCGGGCGCAGCACGTTCGGGATCACGTGCCGCAGCACGATGAACCGCCGCCGGCAGCCGAGCACCTCGGCGGCGGCGATGAAGTCGCGCCGGTTCACGTCGAGGGTGAGCCCGCGGCTCATGCGCGCGAACGGCGTCCAGCCGACCACCGTCAGCGCCAGCACCAGCGTCGTGTACCCGGGGCCTAGGATCGCGATCAGGAACAGCGCCACGACCACTTCCGGGAACGACAGCAGCAGGTCGACCGTGCGCATCACGAACTCGTCGAACAGCCCGCCGATGCGTGCGCTCAGCGCCCCGAGCAAGGTACCGATGGAGGCCGACAGCGCGAGCGTCAGCAGTGCGATGGACACCGAGAACTGCCCGCCGTGGAGCATGCGGCTCAGCACGTCGCGGCCGAGGTGATCGGTTCCCAGCCAGTGCTCGGCGCCGGGCGGCGCGATTCGCAGGCGCAGGTTCTGCGCGGCCGGGTCGAAGGGCGCGATCCACGGGGTGAGCAGCAGCGCGAGGGCGATCGCGAGGAACAGCGCCAGGCCGACCAGGAACCACCAGTGCTGGGCGGCGAGCGCGGCCAGCAGACGTGCGCCCGGCGAGCGCCGTGCGGGCAGCGTCGCCGCCGTGCCGGTTTCGGGCGTGAGCGGCAACGCGGTGTCAGGCATCGCGCGCACTCCGCAAGACCGGGTTGAACGCGAGGTAGGCGAGGTCGGCCAGGGTGTTGATGAGCACGGCCAGCGCGACGATGCTGACGATACCGGCCTGCAGCAGCGGCAGGTCGCTGTTGACGACCGCCTCGTACAGCAACCGGCCCATGCCCGGCACCGCGAAGATCACTTCGACGACGACCGAACCGCCGATCAGGCCCGCGAGCCACACGGCGAACAGGGTCATCACCGGCGGTGCGGCATTGCGCAGCGCGTGCGCGAACACCGTACGCGCCATGCTGAGCCCGCGGCTGCGCGCGGCCGTGATGTAGGGCGCGTTGAGCACATCGAGCATGGCTGCGCGTGTGACGCGCGTGAAATACGCAAGCGGGCGCAGGGCCAGCACCAGCGCCGGCATCACGACGTGCGCCGGTTCTCGCCAGCCGGCCGAAGGCAGCCAGCCCAGGTGCAGCGCGAACAGCAGGATCGCAAGCGGGGCCAGCCAGTACTCGGGCACGGCGACCAGGCTCTGGGTGACGAACGTGACCGCGTTGTCCAGCATGCTGGCCGGCCTCAGCGCCGCGATCGTCCCCAGCGGCAGCGCGGCCAGCAACGCGACGGCGAGCGCCACGAGGGCGAGCGTGGCCGACACCCGCAGTGCGCTGCCGATCTGCCCCGCCACGGGCAGCTTGCTGGTGTAGGAGAAACCGAAATTGCCGCGCGCGGCCTGGCCCAGCCAGTCGAGGTACTGCACCGCGAGCGGTCGGTCGAGGCCGAGCTTGACCGTCAGGTCGGCCGCGGTCTGCGGGTCCACCGCGAAGTCGGCGACGCGGGCCCGGATGATCGATCGGACCGGGTCGCCCGGCGTCATGTAGGGAAGCGCGAACGCCAGCACCGACACCGTCAGCAGGGTCAGCAGCATCACCACGCAACGGCGTATGGCCGACCTCAGCATGGGTGCTGCGCCGGGCTGGCTGGCATTGCGGCGAGCCGCCGCGAAACGATCCGCGAGGGGCGGCTCGCACGCGCCGGCGAAATCCGCGAGCCGGCGTGCGGCGCGCGGGCGACGGACTGGGTGCGCCCCTGCAGCATCGCGGCTAGCGCAGCACGTCCTGCAACCGGTAGTAGGCGCCGATCACCGGCATCAGCCAGCGCACGCTGAAATGGCCGGGGATCGCCGGCCAGTCGAGCCCGTGCCAGACGTTGGCCGCGCTGTTGCCGGCCATGACCTCGGCCATTTGCGCACCCATGTAGGTCGACATCTGCACGCCGTGGCCGTTGTAGCCCATCGAGTAGAACAATCCGTCGTGCTCGCCGGCGCGCGGCAGGCGGTCGCGGGTCAGGTCGATCAGGCCGCCCCAGCAGTAGTCGATGCGGGTGTCGCGCAACTGCGGGAACACTTCGACCAGGCCGCGGTGCAGGATGTCTCCCGCGCGCTTGTCGGCGTGAGGGTCGCTCGCGCTGAACCGGGCTCGGCCGCCGAACAGCAAGCGCTCGTCCGGGGTGATGCGGAAGTAGTAGAGAAAGTGTTTCGAGTCCGAGACCATGCGCCGCGTGGGCAGCAACGCGTCGCACAGCTCGCGGGGCAGGCGCTCGGTGACGATGATGTAGCTGCCGACCGGCATGATGCGTTTGCGAAAGTGCGCGAAGGCGCGCCCGGTCTTGCTGCCCGTTGCCAGCAGGACCTGGTCGGCGCGCACCGTCCCGGCCCCGGTGTGCACGTCGTGCTGGTGCCCGCTGCGGCGGGTCACGCCGGTGACGGCGGTTTTCGCAAACAGCCGGGCGCCGCTGCGTGCGGCCGCCTCGCCCAGCCCGCGCACGAACTTGCCGACGTGCAGGCCCGCGCCGAGCGGGTCCAGCCAGCCGCCGTGATAGCGCGTGCTGCCGATCTCGGCACCGAGTTCGTCGCGCGCGATCAGGTGCGTCTGCTGCCCGACGTGCTCGGCGAGCAGTCGCTGCGCGGTGCGGAAACGCTCGACGTGCTCGGGCTTGCTGGCGAGGGTGAGACGCCCGCAACGACTGAAATCGCAATCGATGCGCTCTTCGCCGACCAGGCGTTCGACGCAATCGATCGCATCGTTGTAGGCCCGGAACATGCGCGTCGCCGTGTCAGGGCCGTAGCGCCTGACCGCCTCGGTGAAGCTGATCGCCAGCCCGGTCGTGCACATGCCGCCGTTGCGCCCCGAAGCGCTGCCGCCGATCTCCTGCTGCTCGAGCAGCACCACGTCGGCGCCCTTGCGGGCCAGCGCCAGCGCCGCGGACACGCCGTTCAGGCCGCCGCCCACCACCACCGCGTCGGCGCGTTCGGGCAGCGGCTTGTCGCTCGCGCCGCGAAACGGCGGCGCGGTGTCGAGCCAGTACGGGACGAACTTCATCCGCTCAGCGTTGCGGGCCCTTCACAGGCCCAGCAGGTCGGGCAGGCCCGACAGGTCGGCCATCTCGTGGTAGCCGTAGTAGGGCACCGATGGCTCGTAGCCGCGATTGACGTACACCTTGTGCTCGATGCGCAGGTCGTGCGCGGGGATCAGATCGTAACGCAGGCTGGAGGAGACGTGCAGTATGTCGCCGGGCCCGCAAGCGAGGCGTTCGAGCATGTACTCGAACGCCTGGAAGCGCGGTTTGTACGCCCGCGCCTGCTCGGCGGTGATGACCGCATGGAACGGCGCCCCGAGCTTGGCCACGTTGTGCTCGATCTGCGCGTCGGCCGCGTTCGACAGGATCACCAGCGGGTAACGTTCCGCGGTGTGCGCCAGCGCCCGCGGGACGTCCGGGTGCGGACCCCAGTTGGGCACGTCGGCCACGATGCTCTCGCCGTCGCCCTCGCGGTACTCCACCCGCCAGCGTTCGCAGGCTCGTCGCAGCGCATCCTTGATCACCTGCGGGTAGTCCTTGTAGGCGCCCAGCACCTCGTCGCCGCGGTAGGCTTCGAAATCGTCGAGGAACGCCTCCATGCGTTCCCCGGGCACGCGATCGGCGAGCAGTCGGCGGGTCAGCGCCGACATCTGGAAGTGCGTGAGCGTGCCGTAGCAGTCGAACGTGATGTAGCGGGGTTCGAAACCGTCGATCGCCATGTGATGTGGTCCTTGTCGTGGTTGGCGAGCGCGCTACTCGGCCAGCGTGAGTTCGGGAACCAGCACGTAGTGCGCGTAGGGATGGATCCGGTAGTTGCGTACCGCGGCCGCGGTCGCGTCGCTTTGCTGCACGTGCACCAGGAATGCCGTGACCGCTTTGTCCTGCAGGGTCCTGGCGATGCTGGCGTAAGTGCTGTGGCGTTCCTGCGCATCGGCCTGGCTGGTTGCCATGGCGAGCTTGCGGTCGATGTCCGGGTCGCAGAATTTCGACAGGTTATAGCCGCCGTCGCAGCTGTAGTCCGCCGTCAGGAAGCCGATCGGGTCGGCGACGTCGGAGAGATGGTTGCGCGAGAGCAGGAACATGTCGAAGTTACCCGACATCAGGTCGGGTTCGATCGCCGCGTAGTTCGCCACCCGGATGTCGACGTCGATACCGATCTGCTTGAGTTGCGCCTGGACCACTGCGGCCAGGTCGGGCAACTCGGCGCGCTCGCTGTAGGCGAGCAGACGCGTCTCGAGCTGGCCGGGCTGCACGCCCGCCTCGGCCATCAGGGCCTTGGCCTTGACGGGGTCGTAGCCGACCACGGTCGCGTCGCGCGGTGCCCACGGCTCGCTCGGTGCGAACGGTCCCACCGCCGGGCGCGCAGACCCTTCGTAGATCGCCTCGGCGATGGCCTGCACGTCGAGCGCGCTCTGCACCGAGCGGCGCAGCGCGACGTTGGCGAACGGGCCGGTGCGGTTGTTGAAATACAGGCCGTTGGTGCGCGGCGTCTCCACCGTGACCACGTTGAGACCGCTGGTGCGGCGCAGTTTGTCGATGGCCGCCACCGGGAGGTTGCGCGCGATATGCGCCTCGCCGGTCTGTACCTGGGTGACACGCACGCCGCCGTCGGGGATGAAGCGCAACTCGGCCTCGGCCAGTTGCACGGGCCCGCCCCAGTAGCCGTCGTGGCGGCGCAGCCGCAATGCCTGGCGCGGGATGTCCTCGACGATCTCGAACGGCCCGCTGCAGGTGCCGACCGGGTTGATGCGCTCGCCCGCGTAGGCGGCCGGCGCGAGGATGCCGGTGTTCGGCGCGGCGAGGCGATGCGGCAGGAGCACGCTGGGGCTCGGGGTGGTGATACGCACGGTGCTCGCGTTGATCGCGGCGACCGACGCGACCACCTTGGGCGAGAAAGCCCGTGGCGGCGCGTCCGCCTTCAACACGCGGTTCAGCGCATCGGCCACGCCCTGCGCGGTCAGCGCCTCGCCATTCTGGAAACGCACGCCCGGGCGGATGCTGACGTCCCACTCGGTGGGCGAGGCCTGGCGCCACCCGGTGGCGAGCGCGGGCCGCAATTCGCCCTCGAAATCGAGCCTTGCCAGCGCTTCGAGGCAGCCGGCCTTGGTCAGGACGAACGCGTCGTCGGTCTCCAGCGCCCACCCGGAGCTCGGGCCGAAGGGCTCGGTCACGACCAGCTTGCCGCCGGCCGCCAGCGCCGTGCCGGCGGCGATGGCCGTCGCCAGCATCAGGCCGAACAGCCCGACTCGACCCGCTATCGAACGGTCAGGGTGAAGGTTCACCGTTACTCCCCCTCGTGGCACGGGCCTCTGCGGGCGCCCGATTATCGGACGAGCCTAGGCGGGGGATTGCAGATTGGCAACAATTTGCAATCTGCGTGCGACGACCGACGGCCTGTCGACGGGCAGGTGTTTAGACGAGGCGGTGGTTTACGGCGAACGGCGCAATCAGCCGAGGGGCACGTCCAGGAAGGCGACGAACGAAACCAGCCCGATCGGGGTGACGAGGGTCGCGCCCGCGCAGTTCAGCGTGTGGCGCAGGACGTTGGCCCCACCGCCGCCGGCGGCGTTCTCCACCAGGCGCATGGCGGTCTGGCGCGCCAGGATCGCCCCGATGCCGAGCGCGCAAATGGTCAGCCCGATGCCTACCGACATGGCCGCGACCAGGATGAAGCCCGGGTAGATCATGTCGTTGGCGACGGCGTAGAGCATGATCAGCACGGCGCCCGGACAGGGCACCATGCCGGCGGCCAGTGCCATGAAGCCGCCCTCGACATCCGCCCCGTGCCCGTGCCCGTGCCCGTGGCCATGTCCATGTCCATGACCGTGCCCGTGGTCGTGGTGGTCATGACCGGCGGCGGAAAGGACTCCGGCGCTCGACGAGCGTACCGCCTGCACCAGCATGTAGATACCGATGGCGGCGATGATCAGGAAACTCGCCGCGCGCACGCCCGGCACCTCCGACAGACCGATGCCGAAGCCCGCCCTGAGCAGGGAGTCGGCCAGCCAGACGATCACGACGGCGGCGATGACGTGCACCACCGCGACCTGTATGGCCATCACGACGCCCCGGCTGACCTGCGCCTCGCGCCCCAGGAAATAGGACATGATGATGAACTTCCCGTGCCCCGGCCCGAACGCGTGGACCATGCCGTAGGCGAACGCGATCGCCAGGCCCAGGAAGAACGCACCGAGGTCGGCCCCGCTCTCGATGGCGTTCATATGGGTCGCTACCTCGGCGTTGGCCCGGCGCTGGAACTCGACGAGGTAGGCCGTCAGCCCGGCGAACGTGCCCCGGTCGTCGTCCGCCACCACCTCGATCTCGGGCACCGTCAGTTGCTGGGCCGGCGCCGCCTGCACGGCCGCCATGACCAGCAACGCCACCAGCAGCCATCCGCGTGTCGCGCTCGACGCCTTCATGATCGATCTCCACAGGTCAGGGTGACGGGCTGGGCATGCCCGGACTGGGGGCCGCTGCCGCGTGCCAGGCGGAACCTGCAGCCGGCGGCCGGGGCGCCGTCGACGAGCAGGAAGCGCTCGGCAACGAACTCGAAGTCGACCACGTTGCGCGGGTCGTGCAGGCTCACCACCAGCGGTGCGCGGGCCGGGTCGAGCGGCGGGTGCAGCGCGGCGGTGAATCGGTAGGCGAGGCGATCGCCGTCGATGCTCGCGGAGAAGTCCTCGATGGTGTGCCCGCCGTGCCGCTCGCCCCCCGCCCACACGTGCAGGTAGTGGCCGAAGCGCGACAGCGGGTCGAAGGCCTCGGCGCGCAGGCGCTCGATCTCGCTCGTGTCCAGCCGCCGGTCCGCGTCGCTGTCGTAGCTGGCGATGCTGCGGGAGCTGAAGTACTCGTCGAACCGCCATTCGAAGCTCAGCGCCACCAGCGACCCGGCTTCGAACCGCCAGGTGCTGGCGGCCTGCACCCAGACGTCGGGATTGGCGGCGGCGCCGTGCGGCGCGAACGCCAGCGCCAGCACGGCGGGCAGTCGCAGGGACCGGAGACGGGGTTTCATGTCATGGCAATTGACAGGTCAATTGACATGTCACGATAATCAGTCCCCGACGACCTGTCAAGCAGACCCGCGGACGAGGTCCTTCATGTGGCCAACGGCGTCGATCGAGCGTGCGGCACGGTGGCTCGCGCCGCTGCCGCGCCACGTGCGCGCGATGGGTTACGCGAGCGAACTGGCCGCGCTGGGGCGGCGCAGCCGGCGTTGCGCCTCGGCCTGGCGAACGCACCTGGACAACAGCCGGGAGGTGATGCTCGAGGCGGCCGGTCGTTGCCCGGCGGGCGGTAAGGCGTTGATCGTGGGCAGCGGGCTGTTGCTCGACATTCCGCTGGCCGAACTCGCGGGGCGGTTTCGCGAGGTGGTGCTCGCCGATATCGCCCACGTGCGCAGGGTTCGCCGCGCCGCAGGGCGCTTCGCGAACGTGCGCTTGCGGCGGGTCGACGTGACGGGCGTGGTCAGCGAGGTGTACCGTCGCGGGCGTGCGCGCCGCGGCGGCGCGTTGCCGCAGCACCGGCCGGACGCGTTTCTCGACGAGGGGTTCGACCTGACGGTCTCGGCCAACGTGCTCTCGCAGCTGCCGGTGATCCCGAACGGCTACGCCGCGCGACGGATTCGCGACCTGCCGGGTGCGGCCATCGAGGCGTTCTCCCGAGCGCTGGTGCTGAACCACCTGACCTGGCTGGCCCGCTTCGAGGGCGTCGTGTGCCTGATCACGGACCTGGAGCGCTGGTATTGCCACGGCTCCCGGGTGGTGGAACGCGAGCCGTCGCTGTGGGGCATCGAGCTCCCGCCGGGCGCGCGCGAGTGGGTGTGGGACATCGCACCGCGCCCCGACATGGACAGCCGTTTCGACATTCGCCACCGGGTCGCCGGTTACGCGGGGTTTCCGAAGCAGGCGTGGCTCGACGCCGGCCCGCCGGGCTAGCTCTGTGCGCCGGTCCCCGAGAGGCGTACCTGATCGCCCGAGCCGAGCAGCGCCTGGAGCACTTTCTGCTGGCCGCCGCGCAGGGCTCGCTCCGTGAGGTCCGCGGCGCGCTCGGCGTCACCTTCGACGAGCGCGTCGACCAGGTCGTCGTGAAAATGCACGAACTCGTGCCCGCGGCTCTGCAGCGCGAGGCCGAGATGGACGATGCGTTCGTGCTGCTCCATCAGGTCGACCAGCATCGCCGCCAGGCGCTGGTTGCCGCCGGCGTGCGCGACGTAGCGGTGGAATTCGCGGTTCGCTTCGAGGTAGGCGGTCTCGCTGGCCTTGTCGCCCGGCGTGAAACCCGCGTGCACGGCCTTGTTCAGCTCGCGCACCCGTCGGGCATCGACGCGCCCGGCGGCGAGGCGCGCCGCGGCGACTTCCAGCAGCAGGCGCAGCTGGAAGATCTCCTGCACGTCACGCAGCGTCACCGGCGAGACGATGTTGCCCTGGCGCCCGCGCGAGACGATCAGGCCCTCCTGGCGCAGGCGCACCAGCGCACTGCGGATCGGCGCCTTGCCGAACCCGTAGCGCGCGGCGAGCACGCCCTCGGAGATCTCCTCGCCGGGTTGCAGGACGCAGGCGATGATGTCGTCCTTGATGGCGCGGTAGGCAGCGTCGTTGAGGCTCGACCCGCGCTTGCCGGTCTTCGATGGCGCCGCCGGGGTCGGCCCTGGCCGTTGCGAAGCGCTCATTCGCCGTAGGGTACCCAGACGTTCTTCACCTGCGTGGCGTGGCGCAGGAACTCGCGTCCTTCGCCCTGTTCGCCGTCGAACCAGTCGCGCGCGAGACCGTCGTTGACCCAGGTGCGTTTGAGGTTGGCCGCGGCGGCGCGCTCGACGGCTTCGCCGCCTTCGCGCGAACCGTGATACCACAGCGCATCGACTTCGTAGTGCTCGGCGAGGCAGCGGGCCAGAACGTCGCGTTCGCCGGTGACGATGTTGACCGCGCCACCCGGCACGTCCGAGGTGTCGAGCACCTGGTAGAAGTCCGTGGCTGCCAGCGGAGCGCGCACAGCCGGCACCACCACCGCGCGGTTGCCCATGGCGAGCGCCGGCGCCAGCAGCGAGATCAGACCGAGCAACGGCGCATCGTCCGGGCACACCAGCCCCATCACGCCGTTGGGTTCGTGCATGGCCAGCGCCATCCCGCGGATCGGTACGGAGTGCGCGGCGCCGTCGTACTTGTCTGCCCAGGCGGCGTAGAAGAACAACCGCTCGATCGAGGCCTGCACCTCGCGCGCCGCCTTGCGTGCGGTGACACCGAGCATTGCCCGCAGGCGCTGGGCGAATTCGCGCGCGCGCGCGTCGAGGTTTTCGCCCACGTAGTAGAGAACCTGGGCGCGGGCATGCCCGCTCGCTCTCGACCAGGCGCCGGCGCCGGCGGCAGCCTCGACGGCGTCGCGCACGTCCTTGCGGTTGCCCGCGCCGACCTGCCCGAGCAGCACGCCTTCGGGCGAGACGACGTCCAGGCTGTAGCCCGAGTCCGGGCGCACCTGGCGCCCGCCGATGTAGAGCTTCGGCGTTCGATCTATACCCGCCTCGTGCGCGGGCGCCGCCGGTCTCGGCGGGTGCACCGGCGCCGCGTCCGGGATCGGCTTCAGCTTTCTCACGAAGGCCGGGCGCAGGTACTCGTACAGGCCCTCGCGCCCGCCCTCGCGGCCGAAGCCCGATTCGCGGTAGCCGCCGAACCCGGCCGCGGCGTCGAACTGGTTGGTGCAGTTGACCCACACCACGCCGGCCTTGATCTGCGGCGCGACGTCGAGCGCGAGGTTGACGTTCTCGGTCCACACGCTGGCCGCCAACCCGTAGCGCGTGTTGTTGGCGAGCGCCACTGCCTCTTGCGGGGTGCGAAACGTCATCGACACCAGCACCGGGCCGAAGATCTCCTCCTGCGCCACGGTGGAGGCGGGCTCCACCCCGCGCAGCAGGGTCGGCGGGTAGAAACAGCCCGTTGCGGGGCACTGGCCGGCGTCCTGCACCAGGGTCGCGCCTTCCTCCACGCCGCGCGCGACGAGCGTGCGGATGCTCTCGAGTTGCACCGGGTCGACGATGGCGCCGATGTCGATCGCCTTGTCCAGCGGGTCGCCGACCCGCAGGGTCGCCATGCGCGCAGCGATCTTCTCGTGCAGGCGCTCGGCCACCGACTCCTGCACCAGCAGGCGCGACCCCGCGCAGCACACCTGGCCCTGGTTGAACCAGATCGCATCGACCAGCCCTTCCACGGCGCTGTCGAGGTCGGCGTCGTCGAACACCACGAACGGCGACTTGCCGCCGAGTTCGAGGGTGAGCTTCTTGCCGCTGCCGGCGCTCGCCTCGCGAATGCGCCGCCCGACCTCGGTGGAGCCCGTGAAGGCGACCTTGTCGACCTCCGCGTGCCCGGCGAGCAGCGCGCCGGTGCGCCCGTCGCCGGTGACGATGTTGAGCACCCCGGCGGGCAGCCCGGCCTGCATACACAGTTCGGCGAACAGCAGCGCGCTCAGGCTGGTGTACTCGGCGGGTTTGAGCACCACGGTGTTGCCGGTCGCGAGCGCCGGCGCGACCTTCCAGGCGAGCATCAGCAGCGGGAAGTTCCACGGGATGATCTGCCCGGCGACCCCGAGCGGCTCGTAGCCCGGGAACTCCGTGGCGAGGAGTTGCGCCCAGCCGGCGTGGTGGTAGAAATGCCGGGCCACCAGCGGCACGTCGATGTCGCGGCTCTCGCGGATGGGCTTGCCGTTGTCGAGCGTTTCGACCACCGCCAGCAGGCGGGCGTTTTTCTGCACCGCCCGGGCCAGCGCGTAGAGATGACGGGCGCGGGCGTGGCCGCTCAGCGCAGCCCAGGCCGGTTGCGCCCCGCGCGCCGCGGCGAGCGCCGCGTCCACGGCCGCCGCATCGCCTTGCGTGAGGCGGGCGAGCACTTCGCCGCTCGCCGGGTTGCGGGTCTCGAACATCGTGGCGCCCGCAGCGCGCGGCTCACCGCCGATGAAGTGACCGAAGCCCGCGGCGTGGCGCTGCAGCCAGGCGCTGGCCTCGCCGGTGCTCTCCGGTGCCGGGCCGTACTCCATGGTCTCGAAGACGTCGACTACGCTCATGGTCAACCCAGCGGGTGGCGGAAAGTGGCGGAGTAGCGCCCGCTCGCCTGGTGCTCGAGCTGGCGTTCGATGTCGCCGAGCAGGCTCGAGGCGCCGAAGCGGAACAGTGCCGGTTCGAGCCATGCGCGGCCCAGTTCCTCCCTGGCCAGGCATAGGTAGCTCAGGGCGTCCTTGGCGCGGCCGATGCCGCCGGCGGCCTTGAACCCGACCGCGTGCCCCGTGCGCTCGCGGTAAGCGCGGATCGCGCGCAGCATCACGAGGCTGACGGGCAGGGTGGCATTGACGGGTTCCTTGCCGGTCGAGGTCTTGATGAAATCCGCGCCGGCCATCATGCACACCAGCGAGGCGCGCGCGACGGTGCGCAAGGTGCCGAGTTCGCCGGTCGCGAGAATCGCCTTGAGGTGCGCCTCGCCGCAGGCCTCGCGAAACGCCCTGACCTCCTCGTAGAGCGCCTGCCAGTCGCCGTTGAGCGCGTGCCGGCGCGAGATCACGATGTCGATCTCGCGGGCCCCGGCGCGCACCGATGCGACGATCTCCTGAATGCGCAGGTCGAGCGGCGACAGCCCGGCCGGGAAACCGGTCGAGACCACGGCCACCGGGATCTGCGTGCCCTCGAGCGCCCGGCGTGCGGTCTCCAGCATCTCGTGATAGACGCAGACCGCGCCGACCGTGAGGCTCAGGCTTTCGGCGCCGAGTGCCGCGAGGATCTCGCCGCGCACGGGTCGCCTGGCCTTCGCGCACAGGCGCCGGACCCGGCCCGGCGTGTCGTCGCCGGCGAGCGTGGTGAGGTCGATGCAGGAGATCGCTTTCAGCAACCAGGCGGACTGCCACTCTTTCTTGACCGAACGGCGCTTCGGCAGGGTGGCGGCGCGGCGTTCGACGGCGCTGCGGTTGACCCGGCATTCGGCGACCCAGTCGAGGTCCAGCGCCATGCCCGGGTTGCGCGCGCCGTGCGCTGTCTCGCCCATCTCGCCGGGGGCGCCCGCGGCGACGCTGCGCAGGCCCGCCCGGCGGTTGCGGCCGGCCTCGTGGTCGTCTTGTGACTGCACGCTCGCTCCCCCGGTTGACAGTGCGCCATTATGTCCTTTCGCGGAGTCTTTGCCCAACGCCGCGGCGGGTACTGTGCCGCCGCTATGGCTTGGACATACGCGCCCGGCAGCGCAAGAATGTGGCCTCGCGATGCACCCTCCCGGGGAGCCGCTGATGGCAACCATCGAAACCGACGACGGCGTGGCCCTGCACGTCGAGGAGACCGGCACCGGCGTGCCGCTCGTGTTCGTGCACGAGTTCGCCGGTGACTGCCGCAGCTGGGAGCCGCAGCTGCGCCATTTATCGCGCCGCTACCGGTGCATCGCGTTCAATGCGCGCGGCTACCCGCCGTCGGACGTCCCCGCCGAGGAGGCGATGTATTCGCAGCAGCGCGCCCGCGACGACATCCGTTGCGTGCTC
>JBFJWO010000067.1:0-13943 GCA_041623575.1 Gammaproteobacteria bacterium | reverse complement strand
GCTTTCTCGGCTGCCGGCGGGGTCGCGGCGGGCTTGTCCTGCGGCGCGGCCCGCGAGGCGCCCGCCCCCGCGTCCTTGGGGGTGTCAGCCGCCGCCCCGTCGCCGATGATCGCGAGCACCTGGTCGGCCGTTACCGTCTGGCCGTTGGCCTGCACGATTTCCTGCAGCACGCCGTCCGAGGGGGAGGGCACTTCCAGCACCACCTTGTCGGTCTCGATCTCGACCAGCACCTCGTCGCGCTGCACGGCTTCGCCGGGTTGCTTGTGCCAGTTGATGACCAGGGCGTCGGCGACCGATTCGGGAAGCGTCGGAACGCGAACTTCGATGCTCATATACGGGTCCTTGGGGTGGCGGTTCGGGGCCTCAGGAGATGCCGAGCGCGGCTTCCACCAGCGCGTTCTGCTGCTGCACGTGCAGGCTTGCGTAGCCGACCGCCGGTGAGGCGGAGTGCGGCCGCCCGGCGTAGTCGAGCGGGTTGTGCTCGCCTATGCAACGCTGCATGTGGTGTCTGCTCGAGTACCACGCGCCCTGGTTCATGGGCTCTTCCTGGCACCACACGAAGGCGTCGATGCTCTCGTAGCGCTTGATCGCCTCTTTGAGTTCGTTCTCCGGGAACGGGTACAGCTGCTCGAGGCGCAGGATCGCGGTGTTGTTCAGGCTCTCGGCGCGACGGCGCTCCAGCAGATCGTAGTACACCTTGCCGCTGCACATCACGATACGCCGCACCTCGTTGCGATGCAGGTCGTCGATCTCGCCGATCACCGGCTGGAACTGCGCCTCGGAGAGGTCCTCCAGGCTGCTGGTCGCGAGCTTGTGGCGCAGCAGGCTCTTCGGCGTCATGACGATCAGCGGCTTGCGGTACGGGCGCACCATCTGGCGGCGGAGCATGTGGAAAGCCTGTGCCGGGGTGGTCGGCACGCAGACCTGGATGTTGTGCTCGGCGCACAGCTGCAGGAAGCGTTCGGGGCGCGCCGAGGAGTGCTCCGGCCCCTGGCCCTCGTAGCCGTGCGGCAACAGCATGGTCAGCCCGCAGAAGCGGCCCCACTTGGCCTCGCCCGAGCTGATGAACTGGTCGATCACCACCTGTGCGCCGTTGACGAAATCGCCGAACTGCGCTTCCCAGATGACCATCGCGTTGGGTTCGGCGGTGGCGTAGCCGTACTCGAACGCCAGCACCGCCTCCTCCGACAACAGCGAGTCGATGACCAGGAACTCGGCGTCGCGCGTGGCCGGGACGTGACGCAACGACACCCACGACTGCCCGTCGCGCTGGCTGTGCAGCACCGAGTGGCGGTGGAAGAACGTGCCGCGCCCGCAGTCCTGGCCCGACAGGCGCACCGAGTAGCCGTCGTCGAGCAACGTCGCGTAAGCCATGGTTTCGGCGAACCCCCAGTCCATGGGCAGGGCGCCGGCCGCCATCTTGCGCCGGTCGTCCATGATCTTCGCCACCCGCGGGTGCAGCTCGAAGCCCTCGGGCAGGAACTCGAGGTAGGCCCACAGCTTGCGCAGCGTGGGGATCGGCACCGAGGTGTCGTAGAAGTCGTCCCACTTGTGGCCGAAGTACGGCGACCAGTTGACGGTGAACTCGTTGTGGAAGTCGCGGTCGTTGATGATCGACGGCGCGATGCAATGCCCGGCGTCGAGCTCGTCGCGGATGTTGCGGCTCATGTCGTCCGCCTCGCCGCCGGCGATCACGCCGTCCTCGAGCAGGCGCCCGGCATAGAGCTCGCGGGTCGTCTTGAGGGCCTTGATGACCTTGTACATCATCGGCTGCGTGGCCGAGGGCTCGTCCGCCTCGTTGTGACCGTGGCGGCGATAGCACACCAGGTCGATGACCACGTCCTTGTTGAATTCCATGCGGTAGTCGAGCGCCATCTGGGTGACGAACAACACCGCCTCGGGGTCGTCCCCGTTGACGTGGAAGATCGGGGCGTTGACCATCTTCGCCACGTCCGTGCAGTAGTAGGTCGAGCGCGAGTCCTTCTGGTTGCTGGTGGTGAAGCCGACCTGGTTGTTGACCACGATGTGCACGGTACCCTTGGTCGAGTAGCCGCGCGACTGGGACATGTTGAACGTCTCCATCACCACGCCCTGGCCGGCGAAAGCGGCGTCGCCGTGCACGATGATCGGCAGCACCGTGTTGCCCTCGCGGTCGCCGTGGCGAACCTGGCGCGCGCGCACCGAGCCCTCGACCACCGGCGAGACGATCTCCAGGTGCGAGGGGTTGAATGCCAGGGTGAGGTGCACGGGGCCGCCCGAGGTCTGCACGTCGGAGGAAAAACCCATGTGGTACTTGACGTCGCCGGACGCCAGCTGCTCGTTGCGCTTGCCCTCGAACTCGGAGAACAGGTCGATGGGCGTCTTGCCGACGATGTTGACCAGCACGTTGAGCCGGCCGCGGTGGGCCATGCCGATCACCACCTCGCGGGCACCATGGGTGCCGGCCCGGTCGATGAGCTCGTTCATCAGCGGGATCAGGCTCTCGCCCCCCTCCAGCGAGAACCGCTTCTGACCCACGTACTTGGCGTGCAGGTAGCGCTCCAGCCCTTCCGCGGCGGTGATGCGCTGCAGCAGCCACTTGCGTGTCTGCGGCGGCAGCGCGGGCCTGCCCAGCACGCTTTCCATGCGTTGCTGGATCCAGCGCTTCTCGGCCGTTTCGGTGATGTGCATGTACTCCGCGCCGACCGAGCCCGTGTAGGTGCGCTGCATGATGTCGAGGATCTCGCGCAGCGTCGCCTGGTCCGGGCCGTACAGCGAGCCGGTGCGGAACGCGGTGTCGAAGTCGGCCTCGGTGAGCACCCCCTGGTAGCGCAGCTCCAGCTCCGGGATGACCGGGTCCTCGCGCTCGCGCTGCAGCGGGTCGATGGCCGCGAGCTGGTGGCCGCGGGCGCGGTACACATTGATGATCTGCAGCACCCGGATCTGCTTGTTCTCCCGGTCGCGCGCGCCGCCCGCCGCGACGCCGGTGGCGGGGGCTGCGCGCCCGTTGCCGTTGCGCCGCGCCAGGTCGTAGAAATGGCGACGGATCTCCGAGTGCGGCACATCCGGCTGGCTGCCGCCGTTGGTGCGCGGCAAGGTGTCGAAGTAGGTGCGCCAGCGCGTGTCTACCGTGTTCGGGTCGTGCAGATAGGCTTCGTAGAGCATCTCGAGGTAGTCGGCGTTGCCGCCGGCCAGCAGCGAGGTGCTTTGCAGTTCCTTCATCATGGGCGTGGTCTTGATCGCGTGGGGTGGAGGGGTGGGCAGCCGGCTGCCTGCCGGCAAAGCGTCAGGGCGAGCCGGACGGCGTCGACTCTCGTCGCTGCGTTTTGTTGTCTGTTCAATGCCGGAGTGGGCCGCGGGGTCGCGCTGATTGCCAGTCGTATCGGGTTCCAGCGGAGATTGCCCCGCATTGTAGCGACGGATGGGCGAAATTGCATGCGCGCTCGTACCCGCTCAGGGCAGGTGATCACGCAGCCTGGCGACGACCACCGAGGTGAACTCCCCGGTCCCGAGTTTGCCGCCGAGGTCGCGGGTGCACTCCTTGTCCTCGATCGCCGAGAGCAACGCCAGGCGCAGGGCGTGGCCGAGGTCGTAGCGGTCGATGTGATCGAGCAGCATGCCGAACGACAACAGCACCGCGGTCGGGTTGCAGACCCCCTTGCCGGCGATGTCGGGCGCGGTGCCGCCGGCCGGGTCGAACATCGCGATGTCGACGTGGTTGTCGGGCGTGAAGGAGTAGTTGCCGCTGGCGCCGGTGCCGAGGCTGCCGACCAGCCCCGAGGCCATGTCGGAGAGGAAGTCGCCGTACTCGTTCAGCACCAGCACCACTTCGAAGTCCTGGGGCTCCAGGATGACCTTGGCCAGCAGCGCGTCGAACAGTTCCACGCGGTGCGGGACGTCCTGGTAGCCGGCGTGCACGTCCTTCACCACGGACTCGAACAGGCCGTCGGTCACCCGCTGGATGGTGTGCTTGGACGAGGAGGTCACGGTGTAGTTCTCGCCCTTGTAGGTGCGCCCCTTCTTGCGCGCCAGCTCGAAGGCGAAATGCGCCGCCTGCGTGCACGGGCCCCGCTCGACCAGGCGCAGCGAGACCGCCGCGTCGCGGCCCACCAGTTGTCCCGGGTCGTCGTAGGTCCCGCCGGTGGCGACGCGCACGATGTGCAGGTTCACGTTCTCCTTGAAGTTGGAGTCGATGCCGCGGATCGAGATGGCCGGGCGGTAGATGACGCTGAAATCGCAGGCCCGCCGGATCAGCGCGTTGGGGCTGCGGGTCTTGGTGACCGTGGGGTACTTGATGGCCAGCTTGGTCTCGCGCATGGAGGCCTCGGCGGCTTCGATGGCCGCCTCGCCGGTGCGCTCACGGGTGGCCAGCGACCAGTCGATGGTCTCGAACGCGAGGTCGATGGGCAGCGCTTCGGCGACCGTGTGCACGGCCTGCTCCAGTTCCGGGCCGATGCCGTCGCCGTGCAGTTCGGTGACTTTGATGCTCATGGGATATCCAGGCGGTTGTTGGCGGGGTCCGCGCGGCAGGGCGCGGTTGCCGGGGCTAGCGGCGCGGCGGCGGCGAACTTTACCAGCGGTAGGCGTCCCACAGCTCGGGGTGCGCCCAGTGCCGGGGGTTCAGCCAGTCCGGGTTGATCTTGTAGTCCTTGATGTTGAACTCGTACACCCCTATCGGGCGCCCCTGCTGCTCGACATGGGCGCGCCGGCGCATGCCGAACGCCAGCAGCTCGTTCTCGGACCAGTGGCTGATGAGCCCGGGCCAGTTGTCGCCGAGGCGGACCGCCACCACCAGGCAGCGGCTGTGCACGTCGCGCAGGGCCGCCAGCAGGTGACCGGCACGGCGTTTCTCCAGCATCTCCAGGCCGTGCGCGATGACGGCGAGATCGACCCGGCCGAGCTTGCCGAGGTCGGCCAGCGGGTCGCTGCCCTGGTAGACGGTGAGGCGCGCCCCGGCATGGTTGGCGCCGTAGCTCTCGGCGGCGGATTTCGCCAGTGGGCCGATGAAGAGCGCGGTCTCGGGGCTGTTGCTTTCGACGATCTCGGCGAGCGGGTCGCTGTCGGGGGGCATGTAGGGTCGGGCGTACGGGTGCTTGCCGGGAAAAGTGGCCTCAAGTATACCGCGTTGCCGGTCAGCCGCTAGCGCGAAATGCGGCGCGCGTCGCATCGACACACAAATTTGCTATTCAGCCGCGCGGACCGGCCTCGCCCGACCCGGCGCGCGTCGAACGCCGTCGCCAGCGCGAGGCGAGCAGCAGCGCCAGCAGGTTCACGCCGACCCCGCCGGCGACCAGCGCGAGCAGCGAGTTGCGAAACAGGGTGCGCGGCGTGAGGTACCAGGTGAGGTCGCTGCGGGTGGTCTGCCACAGGTCGTTGGCGAACAGCAACTCGTGAAAGACGTGGCGCCAGAAAAAACCGAACACCGGCAGCAGCAGCAACAGGCTCGCCACGACGGCGATGTTGATCAGCGCGGCGCGCCGCAAGCGCAGCGGCTCGGCGACGAGCGCGAGCACCGCCAGCGCGGCGAGCGCGGTTGCTCCCGCCCAGTCGTAGATGACCCGGACCTCGCTCAGGTGCACGCGCTCACGCTCGCTCCAGCGCCCGGCGAGCGGTTCGGCGTGAGCGAAGAACGCCGTAAGGTTGTCGATGCTCGCCCGGGTCAGCTCATCGCCGAGGCGCGCGCAGCGACCGTGCCAGGTGCAGTTGAGCTCGTACCAGGCGGGCAGGTAGACCAGCGCCGCCAGCGGCAGGTACAGCGACACCACCAGCAGCGCCAGCGCCAGCGCCGGCGTGCGCAGCCGGTCCAGGCGGCTAACCGGCGTGGGCGGCGGTGGCACCGGCGCGCATCAGGTCTCCGGGTGCAGCCGCTGGGCCTGCTCGAAGGCCGCCACCTGCTCGTCCGAGGCTTCGCGCTGATGGCGCGCTTTCCACTCCGGGAACGGCATCCCGTAGACGATCTCCCGCGCCTGGTCGTAGTCGAGTTCGGTGCCGTGCTCGGCGGCTGCCGCCCGATACCACTTGGCCAGGCAGTTGCGGCAGAACCCGGCCAGGATCATCAGGTCGATGTTCTGCACGTCGGTGCGCTGGCGAAAGTGCTCGACCATGCGCCGGTAGACCGCGGCCTCGACCTCGGTGCGGGTTTGCTCGTCCATCGCCGTCTCCTGATCATTCGCGATGGCGTATTATACGCGCGCCGTCGCACCTCACCGGGAACCGCCCTTGACCCAGCTGCTGCCCATCTTCGTGCTCGCCGCGCTCGCCTGGTTCTGGTGGGACAGCGGGCGGGCGCGCGAGGTGGCCGTGCGCGCCGCGTTGCAGGCGTGCCGGCGTTGCGGCGTGCAGTTCCTGGACCAGACCGTGGCCCTGCGCCGCCTCAAGATCCGCCGCGACCCGGCCGGCAACCTGCGGTTGCTGCGCAAGTACACGTTCGAGTTCTCGCGCAGCGGCGCCGAGCGCGACAAGGGCTACGCGATCATGATCGGGCGGCGCCTGGCGGAGGTGCACCTCGACCTGGTGCTGGACGACCCGCCCGCGGTGCGACCTTGAGGGGCGCGGCGCCGCCGCTCGGCATGTCGACGACCGGCTCGAGCAACGTGCCGCCCGACCTGGGCGACGTGTTTCGCCGCGTACGCCTGATCGGCCACGCGCTGCTCGCCCTGGCGCTGGCGAGCTATGCCCTCGCGTACTACGTGTGGGTGCTCGGCCAGACGCCCGGGGCGCTGGTGATCGCGGCATTCGGCTACCTGGTGCTGCGCTCGCGCGCGCGCCTCGCGGCAACCCTGACCTGGCGGATGCTCGCGCGGCGCCCGGCCTATGCGCCGCTGCTCGCGCAACTCGACGAGACGGTGCTGGCGGGTGGCGAGCGCGCGGCACGCGAACGCCTGCGCGGGGAGCAGGACGGAGACCGAGCGGATGAGTCGAGACCATGACTGAGTGCCCCTGCGGATCGGGCGTGGCGCTGGCGCAGTGCTGCCAGCCTTACATCAGCGGTGCCGCCGAGGCACCCACCGCCGAGAGCCTGATGCGCGCCCGTTACACGGCGCACACGCTGCTCGACATGCAGTTCCTGGTCGACTCGCACGTGGCCGAGACGCGCGGCGAGATCGACCTCGAGCTGACCCGGCGCTGGGCCGAGCGCTGCCAGTGGCTGGGGCTGGAGATCACCCGGCTCGAGGCGGGCGGCGAAGGCGACGAGCACGGCGCGGTCGAGTTCGTGGCCCGCTACCGCGAACGGGACGAACGCCGCGAGCACCGCGAGCGCGCCCTGTTCGTGCGCGAGAACGGACGCTGGCTGTACCGCGATGCCGAGGCGCCCCGGGTCGAGACCGCCCGGCGCGGCGAGCCCAAGGTCGGTCGTAACGACCCGTGCCCCTGCGGCAGCGGGCTCAAGTACAAGAAGTGCCACGGGCGCTGAGCAGATGAGGGGGAATGCCGATGCCGAGCTTTGACGTGGTCTCCGAGGTGGACCTGCACGAACTCGCCAACGCGGTCGACCAGACCAACCGCGAGATCGCCAAGCGCTACGATTTCAAGGGCGCCGACGCGCGCGTGGAGCACGCCGAGGGCGTGCTCACCCTGCACGCCGAGTCCGAGTTCCAGGTCCAGCAGATCCAGCCGATGCTCTACCAGCGGCTGACCAAGCGCGGCATCGACGTGGCCTGCCTCGAGGAAGGCGAGTTGCAGACCAGCGGGCAGCGCGTGCACCAGGCGATCACCGTCCGCCAGGGCGTGGACAAGGATCTCGCCCGCAAGCTGGTGAAAGCCATCAAGGACTCGAAGATCAAGGCACAGGCCAGCGTGCAGGGCGAGCAGGTGCGTGTCGCGGGCAAGAAGCGCGACGACCTGCAGGCGGTGATCGCGCTCCTCAAGGCCGGGTCGTTCGGCCTGCCGCTGCAGTTCAAGAACTTTCGCGACTGACCTGCCCCGGGGCGGCGCCGCTCAGGGTGCGTAGTCGGCCGGGTCGAGGCTCCCGGGCCGGCCTTCGAGCGCCAGGCGGCTGACCCGGGCCGGCGTCTGCGCGATCACCCGCCCGGCGCGCACCACGGCAAGCCGCGTCGCCTTCAGCCGCAGCGCCTCCACCGGGTCGCGGGCCTGCAACAGCAGCAGGTCGGCACGCTTGCCGACGGCGATGCCGTAGCCTTCGAGCCCGAGCACGGCCGCGGCGTTGCCCGTCACCGCGTCGAAGCACGCCGCCATCTCCTCGCGCCCCGTCATCTGCGCGACGTGCAGGCCCATGGCGGCGACCTCCAGCATGTCGGCATTGCCGAGCGAGTACCACGGGTCCATCACGCAGTCGTGGCCGAACGCCACGTTGATGCCGGCCGCACGCAGTTCCGGCACCCGGGTCAGCCCGCGCCGTTTCGGATAGCTGTCGTGGCGGCCCTGGATGACGATGTTGATCAGCGGGTTGGCGACGGCGTTGATGCCGGCCTCGGCCATCAGCGCGAGCAGCTTGGACACATAGTAATTGTCCATCGAATGCATCGACGTCAGGTGCGAGCCGGTGACCCGCCCGCCGAGGCCGAGGCGCAGCGCCTGCTCGGCCAGGGTCTCGACGTGGCGCGACAGCGGGTCGTCGGTCTCGTCGCAATGCAGGTCCACGCGCAACCCGCGCTCGGCGGCGAGCTCGCACAGCGCCCGCACGCTGGCCGCGCCGTCGGCCATGGTGCGCTCGAAATGCGGGATGCCGCCCACCACCTCGACGCCGAGGTCCAGGGCCCTCGCCAGGTTGGCGACGGCACCTGCCGAGCGGTAGTAGCCGTCCTGCGGGAAAGCGACCAGTTGCAGGTCGAGGTAGGGGGCGACCCGGCGCTTGACGTCGAGCAGCGCCTCGACGGCGAGCAGGCGCTCGTCGCACACGTCGACGTGCGAGCGTATCGCGAGCAGCCCCTGGCTGACCGCCAGGTCGCAGTAGCGCAGCGCGCGCTCGGCCACCGCCTCGGCCGTCAGGTGCGGCTTCAGCTCGCCCCACAGCCGGATGCCCTCGAGCAGGGTGCCGGACTGGTTCAGCCGCGGCTGGCCGAGCGAGAGCGTGGCGTCCATGTGGAAGTGCGCATCGACGAACGGCGGCGAGACGAGCTGCCCGCGCGCGTCGAGGGTGTGCCCGGCATCGGCCCCGATGGCCGGTTCGATCGCGGCGATCAGCCCGTCGCGACAGGCGATGTCGACGCCGCCGGTGCCGTCGGCGAGCGTCGCGTTGCGTACGATCAGGTCGAAAGCGATGAGCGTGTCCTCCGGCGTCGGTTGCCTAGCGCTGCCCGCGAAACCAGGGTTGCAGCAACGAGCGGGGGTAATCGGCCCGGCGCGCCACGATCACCAGCGCGGCGATGGAGAGCAGGTAGGGCAGCATCAGGAACACCTGGCTCGGTACCACCGCGCCCACTTCGGTCTGCAGGCGCACCTGGAAGGCGTCGAAAGCGCCGAACAGCAGCGCGCCCAGCAACGCCTTGCCGGGCCGCCAGGAGGCGAACACCGTCAGCGCGATGCAGATCCAGCCGCGCCCGTTCACCATGCCGAAGAAGAACGCATCGAACGCCGACATGGTCAGGAACGCGCCGCCGAGCGCCATCAGCGCCGAACCCGCGGTCACCGCCCCGATGCGCAAGGCGTACACCGACAGCCCCTGGGCTTCGACCGCGGAAGGGTTGTCGCCGACGGCGCGCAACGCGAGCCCCAGCGGCGTGCGGTACAGGATCCAGGCGAGTATGCCGGCGCAGGCAAACGCCAGCAAGGTGAGCGCGGTCTGCTGGAACAGCACCGGGCCGACGAAGGGCAGGTCGGAGAGCAGTGGCAGGTCGAGCGCACGAAACGGCTCGATGCGCGGCGGCGAGGTGACGTCGGGCAGCGCGGTGCGGTAGACGAAGTACGACAGGCTGGTGGCGAGCAGGGTCACGCCGATTCCAGAGACGTGCTGCGACAACCCCAGCGGCACCGTCAGCAGCGCGTGCAGCAGGCCGAACACCGCACCGGCCAGCGCCGCTACCGCCACTCCCTGCCACAGACCCGCGCCCGCCCACACGGCCATCCATCCGGCCATCGCGCCGGCGGTGAAGATCCCTTCGATGCCGAGGTTCAGCACGCCGGCGCGCTCGCACAGCAGCGCTCCCAGCACGCCGAAGATCAGCGGTGTGGCAATGCGGATAGAGGCCGACCAGAAGTTCACCGTGAGCAGGATGTCGAGGATCTCCACCGTTCGGTCCCTCGCGCTCAGCCGCCCGCGCGAGCGGCCAGGCGCACCCGAAAGCGCGTCAGGAACCCGCCGATCAGCACGCACAGCAGCGCGGTCGCCACCACCAGGTCGGCGAGGTAGTTGGACACGCCCGTGGCACGGCTCATCGAGTCGGCACCGACGAACACGCCGGCGATGAACACCGCGGCGACGACCACGCCGAGCGGCGACAGGCCGGCGAGCATCGCCACCACGATCCCGGCGTAGCCGAACCCCGGCGACAGGTCGGCGGTCAGGTAACCCTTGAGGCCCGCCACTTCGCCGACCCCGGCGAGACCCGCGAGCGCCCCGGAGATCAGCGCCGTCACCAGCATGGTGCGGGTGATGGCGATGCCCGCGAAGCGAGCCGCGGCCTGGTTCTCGCCGACGGCGCGCATCTCGAAGCCGAGCACCGTGCGGTTCAACAGCACCCACACCGCCAGCGCCGCGGCGAGCGCTACGTACAGCCCCGCGTGCAGGCGCGTGCGGGCGAGCAGTGGCGGCAGCGCTGCCTCGTCGACGATCGGCGGGGATTGCGGCCAGCCGAGGCCCATCGGGTCCTGCAGCGGGCCCTCGAGCATCATCTGCACGAACAGGATGATGACGAAGTTCAGCAACAGCGTGGTCACCACCTCGTCGGCGCCGAAGCGCATCTTGAGCCAGGCCGGCCCCAGCATCACCAGCGCCCCGGCCAGTGCCCCGGCCAGCAACACCAGGGCGACCAGCAGCGGCGCGGGACCGGCCAGCGCGCCGGACCCGACCGCCACCGCGGCCAGGGCACCGGCGTACAGCTGGCCCTCGCCGCCGATGTTCCAGAGCTTGGCGCGAAAAGCGACCGCCGCGGCGAGCCCGGTGAGCATCAGCGGCGTGGCCCGCGTCAGCGTCTCGCTCAGCGCAAACACCGACCCGAACGCGCCGGCGGCCATCAGCCGGTAGGCCTCGCCCAGCGGCACACCGGCGCTCGCGATGGGGATGGCAACCAGCAGCAGGGCCGCGACGCCGGCCCCGGCCGAGGCCAGCAGCGGCTGGTGCCAGGCGAGGCGCTGGCGTGGCTCGAGCGCGATCACCCGGGGGCGGCGTCGCCGTGGCCGGCCATCAGCAGCCCGACCCGCGCCCGGTCGAGTTGCGCGGTCGGTCCGGCGTCGGTGACCCGGCCGCGGTGCATCACCAGGACCCGGTCGGAGAGTTGCAGCAACTCGTCGAGGTCCTCCGAGATCAGCAACACCGCGGCCCCCGCGGCGCGCGCCGCCAGCAGGCGCCGGTGCACGTCGGCCTGGGCGCCGACGTCCAGGCCGCGCGAGGGCTGGTTGGCGAGGATCAGGCGCGGCCCGCGCGCGAGCACGCGGGCGAGGATCAGCTTCTGCATGTTGCCGCCGGACAGCAGCCGCGCCGGCGCATCCGGCCCGGGGCAGCGCACGTCGTAGTCGCGGATGGCAGCTTCTGCGCGCCGGCGCACCGCGCCGAAACGCAGGAACCCCGCGCGCTGGTAGTCGCGGTGGCGCACGTCCTCGATCACCAGGTTTTCCGCCACGCTCATGCTGCCGACGATGCCGTCGCGGTGGCGGTCCTCGGGGATGCGCGCGATCGCGCGGGCCACGAACGCGCGCGGCGAGTGCCGGCGCACCGGCTCGCCGAACAGGCGCATCTCGCCCGCCGCCGGCGCTTCGAGCCCGGCCACCAGCGCGGCGAGCGCGGCCTGGCCGTTGCCCGAGACGCCGGCCACGCCGACGATCTCCCCGGCGTGCACGGCGAGCGTGGCCTCGCGCAGCGCGCGGCTGGTGTCCGTGCCGGCGTCGACCGAGGACAGCTGCAGCACCGGCGCGCCGCTCGCCTGCTCGGCGCGCGTCCCGGCCGGGACCTCACGGCCCACCATCAGTTCGGCGAGCAGGCGCCGGTCGGCCTCCCGCGCGGCGACTTCGCCGACCTTGCGCCCGGCGCGCAACACCGCGATGCGCCCGGAGATGGCCAGCACTTCGTTCAGCTTGTGGGAGATGAAGATCACCGCCAGGCCGCGCGACGTCAGGCGCCGCAGGACCGCAAACAGGCCTTCGGCCTCCTGCGGCGTCAGCACCGCGGTCGGTTCGTCCAGCACCAGCACCCGCACCCGGCGGTACAGGGCCTTGAGGATCTCCACGCGCTGTTTCTCGCCCACGCTGAGCCGCTCGACCGGGGCGTCGAGGTCCACCGCGAGCCCCGACTCGGCCATGGTCTGCTCCACCCGCTCGCGCGCCTGCGCGGCGCGGCGCCACAGGCGCAGGACGGGCTCGGTGCCGAGCACGATGTTCTCGAAACCGGACAGGTTCTCCGCCAGGGTGAAGTGCTGGTGCACCATGCCGATGCCGGCGGCCAGCGCCGCCGCCGGCGAACCGCCCGGCAGCGGTTCGAGCCCCTGCGCGCCGGCCACGCGGACCTCGCCGCCGTCGGCGACGTAGTGGCCGAACAGGATGTTCATCAGGGTGGTCTTGCCGGCGCCGTTCTCGCCGAGCAACGCCAGCACCTCGCCCTCGCGCAGGGACAGGTCGATGTGCGCGTTGGCGTGCAACGCGCCGAAGCGCTTGTCGATGCCGGCGAGTTCGAGCACCACCGCGCCCGGCGCCTCGGAGACGGTCATGGCCCTTTCGCTCGCCGGGGCAGGGCGGGCCTGCCCCGGGCGTGCGCTACCGGGTCGACTTGGGTTCGGCGTCGTTGACGTTGACGCGGAACAGGCCGTCGAGGATCTCTTTCTCCTTCGCCCGGGCGGCCTCGAGCGCGGCGGCCGGGACCAGCTTGGCATCGGCCGTGAAACTGCCGCCGCCGTGAGCCATGAACGAGAACGGGCCGTAGTCGGAGGGCTCGAAGCGGCCTTCCACCACCGCCTTGATGGCGCGATCGATGGTGGGCTCCATGTGCCACAGCGCGCTCGCGAGGATGGTGCCGGGATAGTCGCCCGCGGTGTCGATCACGTTGCCGATGGCCTTGATGCCGCGCTCGCGGGCCGCGTCGGAGACCCCGAAGCGCTCCGCGTAGAGAATGTCGGCGCCCTTGTCGATCATGGCGAACGCCGACTCCTTGGCTTTCGGCGGGTCGTACCAGGAGTTGATGAAGGTCACCAGGAACTCGACTCTAGGGTTGACCGAGCGCGCCCCGTCCATGAAGGCGTTCATCAGCCGGTTGACCTCGGGAATCGCGTAGCCGCCGACCATGCCGATCAGGTTGGAGCGCGTGGCCTGCCCGGCGACCATCCCGGTGAGATAGCTGGGCTCGTGGATCCAGTTGTCGAAGACCGCGAAGTTCGGCCGTGCGGGGCCGAACGAGGAGCCCATCAGGAAGGCCACGTCCGGGTACTCGGCCGCGACCTTGCGCGCCGCGCGTTCCACCGCGAAAGCCTCGCCCACGACCAGGTCCATCTTCTGCTCGGCATACTCGCGCATCACCCGTTCGTAGTCGGAGTTGGCGACGTTCTCCGACCAGGTGTAGGTGATCTCGCCGCGCCCCTTGGCCGCGTTCAGCGCCTTGTGGATGCGGCTCACCCACTGCTGTTCGACGGGGACGGTGTAGATGGCCGCGACCTTGATCTTCGCCGCCGAGGCCGGCGCGGCGCCGGCCGCCAGGCCCAGCACGGCCAGCGCCAGCAGGGCCCGCCGGGTGACGGGGTGTGAGGGGGTGGGTTTCATATCGGTCTCCATCGGAGTCTTGTTCTCGACGGGCGCGCGAGGGCGGCGGCACCCGGCGCGATTATGCCGCCAAACGGCGCACCGCTGCACGCGCCGGGCCGCCG
>JBFJWO010000066.1:0-14091 GCA_041623575.1 Gammaproteobacteria bacterium | reverse complement strand
GGCTACGGCGCCGTCGTCGCCCCGGCTCAGAGAAACATCAGCACCCCGATGCTCAGGCCGAAAACGAAGACCACTAGCAGGGGCTTGCGATACTGCAGATCCATGGAGGTGTCCAGAGGCGGTCCCGCGCGGCAAGCCAGGCGCGGAGAAGACGGCATAGTGCAGGGTTTGTGCACCGAGTGTCCGTGCGCTAACGTACATTTGCCATGGCCTGCCGCGTTGCCAACGGGGGCGCCGGAACCTGCGAAGCGCAGCGGGCATGATCGTCAACTTCCCCGCACGCCTTCGCAAGCGCCTATCCTAGCGCACTGCTACAGGGTTCCGACGCGCGCCGTCAGCGACGTAGAGCGGTCGAGCCCGTGGCCTGCGCCCGCCCGGCGCGCACGATACCGCGGAGGAAAGAGGCAGGGTGCAAGGGCGTAATCTCGATCGAGCGGTCCCTAACCGCCTGCTTGCGGCGCTCCCGGCGCACGTGTACGAGCGCCTTGCCCCGCACCTGCAGGAGGTCCCGCTCTCCCTGGGCAAGGTGCTCTACGAGGCGCACGGAACCCTCGACTACGTCTATTTCCCCACCACCGCGATCGTGTCGCTGCTCTACACCATGGAGAGCGGTGCCGGCGCCGAGATGGGTATAGTCGGTTGCGACGGTATCGTGGGAATAGCGGTGTTCATGGGCGGTGACACCACACCCAACCGGGCGGTGGTGCACAGCGCGGGCAACGCGATGCGCCTTGCGGTGCATCACTTTCGCGACGAGTTCCGCCGCACCGGCGACCTGCATCGGCTGCTGCTGCTCTACACCCAGGCGTTGCTGACCCAGATGTCCCAGACCGCGGTGTGCAACCGGCTGCATAATGTCGAGCAGCGTCTGTGCCGGTGCCTGCTGCTGAGTCACGACCGGCTCCGTTCCAATGAGTTGCTCATGACGCAGGAACTCATCGCCACCATGCTGGGCGTGCGTCGCGAAGGCGTCTCGGTAGCCGCCCATCGCCTGCAGGGCGCCGGGTTGATCCGCTACAACCGCGGGCACATCACGATACTCGACCGTGCTGGCCTGGAGGCGCGGGTGTGCGAGTGCTATGCGGTCGTCAAGCGGGAGTGCGACCGGCTGTTCGCGCGCGAGTCGATCGCGCCGGCCCCCGGACCCGAGTGACCACGAACCCCTGCAACGCCGCAAGCTGCGTAGCTTGCACGGGCTCGCCGGAGGCGCGCACGCTGCGCCTTCGAGCGCGCCCGATCCGGTCATCGCCTCGCAGTGCCGATCACCGGAACGGCAGCACGTAGCGCGCGCAATAACTCAGGGCGAGCCGTTCCGCACGCTCGCGCTCGACGGCGTTCAGCTGAAAGGCCATACGCTCGCAGTTTCCCTTCGCCGCCTGGCCGCCCTTGCTCGCAGAGTAGGCGAGCCTGGAGGCGATAGGTGCGCTGCTGTCGTGCGGCGAAGTGCGCGCAGCACCTCTCGCCGCGGCCAGGAAGAACCACACATAGGCCATGACCGGATCACGGGGGACGCCATAGCCCTGGTCGTAGAGAAGCGCGAGATTGAACTGGGACGCCTGGTGGCCGCGAGCGGCCGCCAGCTTGTACCAGCGGGCCGTCCTGGCCTCGTCGCGGGGAATGCCGAGCCCCTTGTGGTGCATCAGGGCGAGACTGTAACGCGCTGCCGAATGTCCCTGGCGTGCGGCCTTGCGATGCCAGTAGCGCGCTGTGGCATAGTCCCGGGGCAGGTCCTTGCCGTCGGTATACAGCAAACCGAGGTTGAACTGGGCGTTCGCGTCACCCTGGCGGGCCGGCAGGTGGAACGGCGTGACATCCGTCGTTGCGACCCGATCCGCCATCAGGCGGGGGGCAACGCCGAGCGCATCGAACGCGCGGCGCCGGGCAGGGCGCGACGGCAGCCGATGCTCAAAAGTCGGTTGCCCGCAGCGTAAACGAGAATGCCTGCTTGGCGCGGGTACCCTGGGAGTAGACGGCGTCGGCGACGGTGCGAAAACGCTCGCAGTGGATGTCGAACGTGCTCAGAAAGCCCGCCTCGTCGGTCGCCGTTGCCGGCTCGACTTTCGCCAGCGCGCCCTCCTCGACGAAGAACGCGACTTCGATCGTCCGATCATACCCCCAGAAGCGGATACCGCGCCTTGCGGGGTCGTAGCTGCGACTCGGATTGGGGAACTGCAGTGGCACGGCATCGCGCGTCATCGCCGCGCCGAGAGGGCTCGTCGCAGCTGACGACGGGACGCCGCGGGCCTCACTTGCTCGCCGACAGGCGATCGGCTATCAGCGCCTGGCACTTCTCGGCAGTGGCGTGATCGGCCTTCTCGCCGTCCGGCCTGAGGGCCCACGCGCCGTCACGGATGTAGGTCGTCTTGGTCCACTCGCTTCCGGCCTCCGCCATGCCCGCGACTCTGGACTCCAGCCCCGTCTCGCGCAGGAACCGCTCGGCGCACAGCTGCACCATGACCTCACCCACCGCGCCGGCCGCTGCCTTGTCCATGTTGGCCCGGGCCGTGCTGTCGAGCTGGTAGCCCGGGAACCACTGCCCACCCACCGCGACCAGCGCGACACCGCCGATGGCGGACCACACCGCCATCTTGATGCCGCGACTCTTGACGTCCCGGAGTTCCGCCTCGGTGGTTCTCACCTTGGATTCCGCTTCGCGGAGCCGACCCTGGAGGTCGGGTGCACTGTCAGCCATGGGGTGATCCTCCTGAATAATGAATCGTCACTTTTAACGACGCCCACGGCGGCTGTCTGTGCGCAAGCGTACATTGCACAGTCCTGCGCGCCGGCCGAGGGTCGCATCCTCGACCGGCATCCGACCGTGGCGGGCTGCTTGCGGACCGCGCCCGGAATCGACCCGCCTCCCGCCAGCGGCTACACTGCCCCGGTCCCTTTCGAGAACGGGCGAAACCATGACCGCCACCCTGTCGAACGCAACCCATTTCGAACTCACCGACAGCCAGGCCGGCGTCGGCCCGGACGATGCGCCGCGGCTGTTCCGGCTGCGCCAGTCGATCCCGCGCCCGGTGCAGGCCGACATCGCCGCCGCCGTGCGCCGCGAACTCGCACCGCTGCTGGCGCGGGTCGGCGCCGGGCAGCGAATAGCGGTGACCGGCAGCAGTCGCGGCGTCAGCAACCTCGCCCTGGTGATCCGGGAATGCGTGACGGCGCTGCGCGGAAAGGGTGCGGAACCGTTCGTCGTGCCCGGCATGGGCAGTCACGGCGGCGCCACCGCCGAAGGCCAGGTCGCGGTGCTCGAGCACACCCACGGCATCACCGAACGCAGCGTCGGCTGCCCGATACGCTCCAGCATGGAGGTGGTCCAGGTCGGCACCACCGCCAGCGGTTTCCCCGTCTACCAGGACCGCCACTGCCACGACGCGGACGGCGTGCTGATCGTGAACCGCGTCAAGCCGCACACCGGTTTCACCGGCCCGGTCGAGAGCGGCTTGTGCAAGATGCTGGTGATCGGGCTCGGCAAGCAGGCCGGGGCGACGCGCATCCACCAGCAGGCCCTGCGCCTGGCGATGAAGGACCTGATCCTGGACGCGACGCGGATCGTCGTCGAGCACGAGCGCCCGCGCCTGATCGGCGGCCTGGCGCTGGTGGAGAACGGCTTCAAGGAGACCGCCGTGGTGCGCGGCGTCGCGATGGACAGCTACGAGGAACTCGTCGCCGCCGAGGCGGCGCTGCTGCAGGAGGCGCGCGAACTGCTGCCCCGCCTCCCGTTCGACGACCTCGACGCGTTGATCGTCGACGAGATCGGGAAAAACGTCAGCGGCTCGGGCATGGACACCAACGTCATCGGCATCAAGCCGGGTCTCGAGCGACCACGCATCCGCGCCATCTACGTGCGCGGCATCACGCCCGAGACCCACGGCAACGCCATCGGCATGGGCTACGCGGACTTCATGCGGCGAGCGGTGTTCGAGCGCATCGACCTGAACGCCACCTACATGAACGCCTTCACCGCCAAACGCCCGGCGGTCGGCAAGATCCCCATGCTGATGGACAACGAGCTGCAGGCGATGCAGGTGCTGCTGAATTTCCGCGCCGAGCCCGACCCGGCTTCATTGCGCCTGGCGTGGATCAGGAACACCTCGAAGCTCGACGAGCTGTGGGCCTCCGAGGCGTTGCTCGAGGAAGTCCGCGCGAACGAGCGGCTGGAGGTGCTGAGCGAACCGCAACGCGTGGGTTTCGACGAAAGCCTGGGCCTCGTGCCCCCGACGCTGGTCGGCGTCGCGGCCTGAGCCGCTTTCGCGAGCCGGTGCCGCGGCACCCGGCGAAAGCGGTCGCGCGCAACAGGCGGCACGCGGTCGCCCGCGTGCCGCCCTGGCTGCCTCAGCCTTTGTCGACCGGGATCTTGCGCTGGCGCAACTGCGCCTCCTTGCTCTTGGGCAGGGTGATGTGCAGCACGCCCTTGGCGAACTTCGCGCTCACGTTGCCGGTGTCCACACCGTCGGGGACCACGAACGAGCGCTGGAAGCTGCCGAAGCGCCGCTCGCTGAGGCGGTAGTCTTTCTCCTGCTTTTCGCTTTCCTCTTTCTTCTCGCCTTTCAGCGTCAGGGTGCGGTCGTTCAGCACCAGCTCGACGTCCTGCTCGTCCATCCCGGGCAGCTCGGCGCTCAGCTCGTAGGCGTTCTCCGACTCGACCACGTCCATGGTCGGGTTGGGCACGCCCTCCTGCCACCGGCGCCAGTCCCCCAGCGCCCCGAACGGCGCCCCGCGGCCGAAAGCCGGCGCCTCGAAGAGGCGGTCGAACATCTCGTAGGCCTCGGGGAAGAACCGCATCGGGAATGCGCCCTCGGACCATGCCGGCGGCGTCACTTTGTCGCGTTTGACGGGTACGGTCTTTGCAGTCTTGGCCATGGTCACGCCCTCCAGTGTGCTTGCTCGACAACAGTATGTTGCAGGCCGCCAGATGGGGATGGACCTGGGTCAAACAAAGGGCTTGCCGGCGAAATAGTTTCTCCGCCGCGAGCCGGCGGCGGCGCCGTCACACGGCCGCCATCAACTTCTCGCCGATCGGGTTGCCGGTTCGCACCAGCACGTCGAGGCGCACGCTGGCGCGGGTCATGCCGCAGTAGAGCAACCGGTACCAGTGCGCGAGTCGCTCCGGGTCCGGGTCGACGTCGACCAGGATCACGGCCGGCGCGCCGCGGCCCTTGAAGCGGTAGAGGGTCTCGGCCAGCAGCGGGCCGTCGCTCATCGACTGCCTGCCTTCGTCGTCGTACTCGCCGGCGAAGCGGCGTACGCGCACACCGCCGAGGCTGTCGACCTCGCTGAAGGCGGACCGGGCCATCCCGTGACAGGAAACGATCGCGATCTCGTCGTAGCCGAAGCCCTCGGCGAGCAGGCGCTCGACGATACCGGCCACGATCGCGGGCTGTTGCGCGGGCTCGGCATAACCGTAGGTGCGCACGCCCCGCCCGGTAAGCGCGTTGCCGGGCTCGAACGAAAACGGCAGCGCCCTGCGCAGGTATCGGGCGATGCGCTCCGGCGAGCGATAGTTGACGCGCGCGCGATAGCCGACGAACCCCGGCAACGGCACCGCTTCCTTCCCGTAGAGATTCTGGTCGGGGTCTTCCAGCCACAGCACGGGCGCGTCTTCGCGCAGGAACAGCCGCGCGATCTCCCACCAGTCGGGCTCGAAGTCCTGGCCCTCGTCGATCGCCAACGCGTCGAAACGCCACTCGTCGGGGACACGCCGCGCCAGCACCCGCTCCTGCACCCTGCGCCAGAACGCCGGGTCGTCGTTCAGGGTCTCGAAATCGAGCGTCTCGCCCCGCGCGGTCAGGAACGCGTTGCAGAAACCGTGGAAGGTGTCGGCCATCGCCCCCGCCGGCATGCTTTCGCGAAACAGGTCACCGAGCGGGCGGTTGAAGCACAACAGCAGCGCCCGCTTACCGTCACCCGCGGCGCGTTCCACGAAACGCTGCGCGAGCAGGCTCTTGCCGCAACCGGCGGTGCCCGTCACGCGCAGGCGATACGGCTCCATCACCAGGTTGTCGAACAGGGCCGACAGGGTCCCCACCTGACGTACGAAGGCGCGATCCTGGCGATCGATGTGCGCGCCCACGTCGGGACGCAACTCGAAGGTCTGGCAGAAGAACTCGTGCACGCGGCGCCGGTGCCCGTCGCCGCGATCGAGGCCGGGGCCGAGCAGCGCTTCGATCCGCTCGACCAGGTCGCCCGCGCTGTCCACGATGCGACTCGCGTCCAGGCCGGCGGCGTTGACGTCGGCGACCCGGTGATCCGGACAGTAGAGCAGGTAGTGCAGCAGCAGTGCGCCACCGCCGTGCTGGAAAGCGTACTTGCCGCGGATGTTGTCGACCGAGCGATGCAACTGGCGCACGACGTTCTTCGAGGTGTCGTCGTAGCGTTTCACCAGCCCGTCGCCGGTCTCCTCGAGCACGCCGTTCTTCTGCTCGACGAGCAGCACCTCGCCCGACTGGTTCAGGACCACGAAGTCGATCTCGCCGAAGTAGGAGCGCGACCCGTACGCACGGCTCCAGTGCACCGCGTGAAACACGGTGTAGTCGTGCGACAGCCCCTGTGCGAGCAAGCGCAGGGTGTCCAGCTCGGGCGAGTCGCCGCCGGCCAGCGCGAGGCGGGAAATATCGGAAGGAACGAGGTGAGCCATGGCGCCGGCGTGCAGGTTTCGCGAGTCAGCCCGGAACGTCGGGAGTATACATGCCGGGGTCGCAGCGAACGCGGGCACGATTGCCCGCGAGAACGGACCGTACGGAAGGCTTGACGAAACGCGACGACGGAGTAGACTCTCCGGTCAGCGCCGATTTGAACACTCAGCTTGCGGGCGCTCGATAAATTCAGCTAAAGAGGGTGTCCGCGAGAGACCCGCTTTAGCGCAAGCTGAGCGGGTTTTTTGTGCCCGCTCGTTTCTCGACGCGTCGACGAAACGAGCGGGCGGCCGCCGGGTTAATCAGCAACTTGCAGGGCGGGATACAAGAGCTGCTAAAGCGCTGGCCGCACCTTCTCGCCCCGGGTGCCGCCGCGCGCGGTAACCGGGGCATTCGGAAGGTGCAACATGAGTGACTACACGCCTACCCTCATCGGCATAGATACGGACGCATTCACCGGGCTCGACCCGATCCCGCTGTCGCCCGCCTACGACGCGATCGAACTCGCGTTCATCTGTGACTGGCTGCGCGTCACGCGCCCGGCGGCGTTGGAGAACGTCGACGTCGACGTGCGCGAAACGACCGGCCCGGGGCCCGACGCGCGCGTGCGTTTGCGCGACATCGAAAATTGCTACGACTCGCGCGAGCTGCAGTTGTGCAACGCCGTGGCGCGGCTCACGCTCTCCACGATCCAGGCGCGTTTGCCGCAGTGGGCCTGCGTCACCGGCGACGGCGCGATCGTTCTGGGCCGCACGCCCGAGCAGCGACGCAACGCCTCGATCGAGCCGCTGCCGCAACTGCTGTTCGAGATCAACTGGGCGGACTCGGGGCCCGGCTTCTCCTGGCCCGAGAGCTACCACGTCGCTCCCTTGCCGGGCCTCGAAGTGCACGTCGTCACCGCCTCGCAGGACTCTACCGACGTGCACGGCGTGTGCGATCTCGCGCTCGGCGCGTTCGCCACCTGCGCGGCACCGGAGGACGCCTGCCGGCGCATCGTCACCGGCTGGTGGCGGCAGTCCAACGCCGATCCCGAGCTTCGCTGGCAGGCGTTGTGGCGGACCGGGATCGTCGAGCGGGACATCGCCGGGCAGTGGGCCGACGAGGTGTGGGGCCGACGCTGCGAAGCGCTCGACGACACCGACCCGGATGATGCGCTCGAGGAGGAACGGCCGCTGACGCACACCCGCTAGGGTCGCGTCACGGCCCGCTCGGGTCGGCGTGGTATGATCGCGCCGTTGTGCGAGATGACCACCGATGCCCGATGACGAGCCGTGCCCACAACAGCACCTGACCGAAGAGGAGGCCCGTCGCCTCGTCGCCAGGGTCACGGCGCGCGACCCCGAGGCCGCGCGCCGCTTCTTCGCGCACTTTCGGGAGCTGCTCTACTCGGTGCTGCTGAGCGGCGGCTCGCTGAGTCGCGACGAGGCGGACGAGCTCTTCCAGCGGCTGTTCGAGCACCTGGCGAAGGATGACTACTACCGCCTCGGCCAGTGGCAGGGCCGCGGTTCGCTGACAGCCTACCTTTGTACGATCGCCCGTAACCTCCGCCGCGACTACTACCGTGAACGTGCCAGGCAGCCTCTACCCGGCGATCCCCCCGACGAGCAATTGCCCGGGCCCGGGCCGGGTCCCGCGGAAACGTTCGACCTCGAGTACCTGCTCGAGTGCGCGCAACAGGCGATGCTGCGGCTGCGCGCCCGCGACCAGGAGTTGATCCGACGTGTGGATATCGACGGCCAGAGGTACCGCGCGGTCGCGGCGGCGCTCGACATGAACGAAAACAGCGTAGCCCAGGCTTTGCACCGCGCCCGCGCGCGCCTCAGGGCCGAGTGCGAGCGGCGCTGCCCGGGTTTTGCGCAGCTGTTCGCCCGCTCGTGACAGCCAAACCCGTCACCGGAAAATCGTAAGGAATCGATCGGTGCCGGCGTCAGCAACCACAACAGACCCCGCGTGATGCGATGGGACCAGACCTGAACAGACACCCCGGCGCCGATGCCCTGAGCGCGTTCGCCGACGGTGAGATCGCGGACCCGTCGGTGCGCGAGCACCTGCGCGGTTGCGCGCAGTGCCGCGCGGCGATCGGCGATCAGCGCCTGCTCGAGGTGCTGCTCGGTCGCAGGCGAACGGCGAGCGTCGGACCTCACCCCGACGAACGCGAGTTGCTTGCCTGGGCCGTCGACGAGTTGGACGAAACGCGCGCCGCCGCGATCGCAGAACACATCGGCGCGTGCGACAGGTGCCTGCGTGAGGCTCTCGCCGTGCGCCGCGCTCACCGCAACCCCACCGCACCGGCCCCGCGGGTGGCCGAAGCGGCGCTGGCTACTTTCCTCGCACCGACAAGACAAGGCGACGCACCGACGCAGGGCGTGGTCAGGCTGGTGCTGGACCTGTTGCAAGCGCTGCCGCACCTGACGTTCGAGCCGTTCCCCGCCCCGACCTCGTTCGCGGCCGACGCCCAACTGTCACTCGAGGAGAACTTGCTCGGGCAGGTAACCG
Source organism: Gammaproteobacteria bacterium (assembly GCA_041623575.1). Taxonomy (GTDB): domain Bacteria; phylum Pseudomonadota; class Gammaproteobacteria; order JAHELT01; family JAHELT01; genus JAHELT01. Next base: position 4,957 of record JBFJWO010000066.1, on the reverse strand, counting down.
AGGCGCGCGACGTCGCGATGCACACACGGCTCGGGGCCGCACCGGCCGAGCGCAGCGGCAAGTACAACCCGGTGCGGTTCGCCCCGCGCATCGAGCTGCCGCTGGGCGGCCTGCGCCTGGCGCTCGAGTTGCGCCCGCCGCGGGCCCTGCTCGCCGACCTCGGCCGGACCCTGAAGCTCGACGGGCAAGAGCTCGCGAGCGGCATCGCCGCGCGGATCTACGCCCAGCCCGAAGCCTGCTCGCTCGACCTGCGCGCCATCGACGAGCGGACCGGGGCACCGCTGGCGGGCGTCGAGGTCAGCCTCGTGGCGCAGGCGACCGGCGAGCACGACGTGCAGTGCACCGATCCCGACGGGCGGGCGAGCCTGCAGGTGCCGGGTGCCGTCTCCCGCCTGACCGTCGCCGGCCACGGCAGCGTCGAGGTGCGGCTCGCCCCGACCTGAGCACGCCCGGGCGGCGTGCGCCGGCCCGGGTGTAAGGAAACCGTCCCGTCTCCCGTCTACCGCCCCGAGCGCAGCGCAAAGGTGCTGCGCCGCCAACCAGGGAGACCGCCATGAAAGTCATCGAAACCGTTATCGCCGGCCTCGAGATCGCCCGGCCCCGCCGCCATCGCAACCTGAGCGTGTTCGCGTTGCTCGCCGACACCGACGGCCCGCGCGGTTACCTCACACTCGACGAAGCGCTCGCCGGGGGGCTGGTGCGCGTCACCGAGGTCTCAGAGGGCGGCCACGTGCCGGAACTGCGCCTGGAGAACTCGGGCGAGCGTTCCGTGCTGCTGCTCGACGGCGAGGAACTCGTCGGCGCCAAGCAGAACCGCGTGCTGAACTTGAGCATCCTCGCGCCGGCGAAGCAGACGATCGTCATCCCGGTGTCCTGTGTCGAAGCCGGCCGCTGGCGTCATCAGGGCCGCGACTTCGAAGCCGCCGACCGTGCGCACTACGCCGGCGGGCGCGCCGCCAAGATGCGCTCCGTGAGCGAATCGCTCTACGCGAGCGGCCGCCCCCTGTCCGACCAGGGCGAAGTCTGGGACGGCATCGAGCGCAAGTCGCGGCGCCTCGGGATCGATTCCCCGACCGCCGCCATGGCCGACCTGTTCGAGGGCCACGCCGCCTCGATCGAGGACTACGTCGAGGCGTTCGGCGCCGAACCGCGCCAGGTCGGCGCGCTGTTCGCCGTGGACGGGCACATCGCCGGCATCGACCTCTTCGACCACCCGGAAACGCTCGCCGCCATGCTGCCCAAGCTGGTGCGCAGCTATGCTCTCGATTGTCTCGAACCGCGCGAGCCGGCCGTAGAGGGCGGGCCCCAAGCCGACGAAGCGGCGGCGCGCGCGTTCCTCGACGCCATCGCCGGCGCCGAGCCCCGTCTGTTCGAATCCGCCGGCGTCGGCCACGACGCGCGCCTCGAGGCCCCCGGCCTCGTCGCCGGCGCGCTGCTCGTCGAAGACCGACTCGTGCACCTCGCGGGGTTCCGGGTCTCGCGCGACGGGTCCGCGCAGCCGGCCGGGTTGAGCCGTGCGAGCGTGCGGCGGTCGGGTCGGGCCGGCTAGCGCTTGCGGTTCACCCGGGGCAACGGCACTCAGGGAAGAGTGCCGCCTCGCCTGCCGCGCAACGTGCTCCTCACGCCTGCCTGCGCTCACCGGGCGAGGAATCCGACGCCGGCGCGGCCCGTACCGCTCGATAGAGTGCCCGGGCGACGGTCGCCGCCGCCCCGAGCCGGTGGCGAAGATCGCGCTCGAGCCCCGCGATCGGGAACAGGTTCTGCGGCGCGCGGGGATCCTTGTGCGGCAGCGAGGCGTAGGCCGGAATGGTTGCCGCGCTGACGTCGGCCAGTCGCGCGGCCGGCGCCGGCCCGAGATCGCCGTCGGCTTCGAGCCGCGCGATGCCCGACCACGGGTGCACTCGCGGCCCCGGCAACCGCAGGTACCAGGAATAGCGCGTCCACGAGGTCGTGGTCAGGAACAGCGGGGTACGCTGACCGGGTTCCAGCGCCGCCACCACCGGCGCCAGGTCCTCGGGCAGGTACGCCACGCGGTGCGTCTTCACGTAGCCCACGGCGCCCGGCACCTGCTGGCGTCCCGACAACGGGCCGTCGACCACGACCAGGTCGGCTTCGGTGTCGAGCGCGCTGGCGACCTCGATCTCCAGCTCGCCGAGGCGCTGCTGCAGGCCGAGTGTCAGCTGTTCGGTCTCCTCCCCCGCGACGCGCATCACCTCGAAGGTGCCGGCCTGCGTGCGCAACGCCTCGATGTCGGCCGAAGTGAACAGGCCGCGGCGCACCTCCACCCGGGTCACTTTTGCCAGCTCGGCGGCTTCGACCACGCCCGCGGCGTACGACGCGCAGATGCCGCGCTTCGGTGTGGCGGCACCCGCTTCGGTGATCCACACCAGCGCCTCCATGCGCCGTACGCCGTCGATGAAAGCGACCCGGACCGCGGGCTTCGCGTCCGGCGACGGGGACAGCGCTCGCCATTGCGCGGGCGGCAGTTCGACGGCCGGGTCGACGGCGACGTCGCTCGGCTCGGTGGCCATGTCGAGCAACGCCGAACCGTAGTCCGGGTCCCAGGTCTCGACGGCGATCGTGGGCCTGGCGGCGGGCGCGGGATCGGTGCTCACGTCAGGACCTTTTCCACGCTGGCGGAGGCCGGGCCGCGGGTGACGTGGTACTGCACCGGGATGCGCTCGGCCAGCGCCGGGACGTGGGTGACCAGCCCGACCGTGCGCCCGCGGGCGCCGAGTTCCTCGATGGTCGTGGCGACCGTGTCGAGGGTGTCGGCGTCGAGGGTCCCGAAGCCTTCGTCGAGAAACATGGATTCCAGGCGCGCGGCGCCGTCCGCGGCGAGGTCGGCGATCTGCTCGGCGAGGGTCAGCGCGAGCGCGAGCGAGGCGAGAAAGGTCTCGCCGCCGGAGAGCGTGCGCGCCGAACGACGCTCGTCGGCATTGCGGTGATCGATGACCTCGAAGTCTCCCAGCCGGTCGTCCATCGCGAACGAATAGTTGCCCGACGACAGCTCGCGCAGTGTCCGGCTGGCGCCGGCGACCAACTGCTCGAACGCCTCCTCGAGCAGCCAGCGTTCGAAACCGTCGGCGCGCAGGTGGCGCGCGAGGGCGGCGGCCACCGCGGCGGACTCGTCGACGCGCTCGCGCTCGGCCGACAACTCGGCCTGCCTGTCGAGGTCGCGCCTGATCACCGCGACGGCGTTCTGCGCGTGGGCGACGGCCGCCGCCACCGCGCTGGACGGGCGCTCGCCCTCGTCGAGGTCGAGGTCCGCCTCCCGGCAGGCAGCGGTGAACTCCGCCGTCTGGCCCGCGATCTGCCCGTCGAGCGAGGCCACCTGGGTGGCGAGGTCCTGGGCCTGGTGCGAATAGCGTTCCGTGTGCACGCGGCTCCACTCGGCCAGCGTGCGCCAGGAGCCGGCCAGGTCGGCGCGGTCCGGGGGCGGGGGATCGTGCGCGGCAACGGCGTCGCGGGCGCTCGCATAGTGCGCCCAGGCGGTTTCGACTTGCCGCGCGACGAGATCGCGCCCGGCCATTGCCTCACGCTCCGCGCGACGCGCGGCGTCGGCGCTCCTTCGTGCCGCGTCCACCGCGCCGCTCGCCGCGACGATGTCCGCGAGTTGCCGTTCGAGGTCGGCGACCGGCGGTGCATCGCCGAGGCGCTCGTCGAGCACGGCAATCCGCTCGGCGTGCGTCTTCACGCGTTCGCCCGCCCGCACCGCCTCGCCCGCCGCCTCGCGGTGGACGCGCTCGCAATCCTGCAATCGTTCCCCGGCCGAACGTACGGCCGCTTCGGCCTCGGCATGACCCGGCGGTTCGGCGTGTTGCGGCGGCGACTCGAGCGCACGGTGGCACACCGGGCAGGGCTGGCCGGCGGCAAGCCCCTGCGCGAGGGCGTGGGCCGCGTGCGCGCGCCCGATAGCCTCGACACGGCCGCGCGCCTGCTCGAGCGTTGCCCGCGCCTGCTGCAGGTCAGCCTCGTGGCGCGCAGCCAGGTCCGTGGCCTGCGTCGCGCGCTCGCGCGCCGCCTCGTGCTCGAGGTGTTCCTTCGCGCGCTCTTCGCGGTCGCGTAACAGGGCCTTGACGGGGTCGGCGCTCGGCAGCGCGGCGAGCGCCGCCTCGGCGCGCGCCAGGTCCGCTTCGGCGCGTTCACGTGCGCCGACGGCACGCTCGAGTTCGCTGCCGGCGCGTTCCTGCGAAACGCTGAGCTCGGGCACGTCGCCGGGGACCTCGACCCGCTTCAGTGTGTCGACGACGCGGTGCAGGCGAATCACTTCGGCCTGCTTCTCGTCGCGTTCCCTGGCGAGTCCCGCGATCGCTGCCTCGACCGTCTCTGCCAGCAGCTTCAACTGCGCGAGCTGGGCGACGCGCGCTTCGGCCTCGGTCAACGCCTGCTCGCCGGTGCCGCCGAGCTGCTCGAGCTGCTCCTCGATGAAACCCGCGCGTTGCTTCGCAGCGGCCTCGCGCGAGCGGGCGACGGAGCCCATGCGCCCGTACACCTTGAGCTGCAGCAGCTCCTTCAGGAGATCCTGCCGGTCCGCCGCCCGCTCGTGCAGGAAGCGCGCGAACTCGCCCTGCGGCAACACGACGCAGGTGGTGAACTGCTCGAAGCTGAGCCCGAGCAGTTCGCGGATCTTCTCGTCCAGCTCGCGCGCACTGCCGGCCAGGACCTCGCCGCCGGTCTCGAGCCGCGCTTCGCGGGTGCTTGCGCCCCAGCCGTCGCCGCGCTTGACGCGCCGCACGACCCGCACCGCGGTGTACTCGCGCCCGCCGACGCTGAAGTCGAAACGCACGCGTGCCTCGCTGCGCCCCTGCGAGATGGCGGGCGCCACCAGCTTGGGGTCGCGGTAGCGCGGCACACTGCCGTAGAGCGCGAAGGTCATGGCATCGATCAGGCTCGACTTGCCCGAGCCCGTCGCCCCCCACAGGACGAACAGGTCGACGTCGCGGAAATCGACCCG
>JBFJWO010000065.1:0-14100 GCA_041623575.1 Gammaproteobacteria bacterium | reverse complement strand
TTCTCCCGCGGGCTCAGGTCGAGCTTCAGCCCGTCGCTGTGGCCGAGGTAGGCGACGTGCAGGTGGTAGCCGGGGCCGAGCGCCGCGATCGGCGCGGACTCCCAGTACACCTCGCCGGCGTCGGCCAGGCGGATTCCGCACAGGATCCTCAGCAGCGAGGTCTTGCCGCTGCCGTTGCGCCCCTCGACCGCCAGCAACTGGCCGGGGGCCACGCTGAAGCTCAGGGCGCTGAACAGCGAACGGTCGTCGCGAACACATTCCAGGGCTTCGGCTCGCAGCATCTGGGGCTCTTCGGTCTCCGGGTGGCGGCAGGCGCGGCCGATTCTACCCGAATCGGACCCGTCCCCCTGTTGCGCCCGATCATGGCGCCGGCGTAAAGATTCGCGACGGCGTGCCGACACCTTCCCAGGGTCCATGCGGGGAATCTCTACCCAATCCATGCCGAGCGCCAATCGACAGTACGGCAACGAAACCCTGGGGATCGGCATGATCCTCGCCACGCTGGCGGTCATCGCCGTCACGGTGGGGGTGCTGATCAACACGCAGACCGGCGAGCGGGCGGCGGAGATGCGCGCGCGCGGCGTCAACCTCGCCCGCCTGCTCTCCGAGGTGCCCTACGCGCAGGTGCTGCACGCGCCCCGGCGCAACGTGCTGCACCTGCTGTTCGAGAGCGGCGCCAACCCCGACCTGGCCTACGGGATGGTGAGCGACGCCGACGGCACGCCCGTGTCGCAGGTCGCCGCGGCCGGGGTGCTGATACCGCCGGCGGCGCCCGGCGTGCGACCCAGCGACTGGGCCGGCGAGCGGGACATGCGCACCGGCGACGGGCGCGATGTGATCGAGTTCTACGCGCCGATGCTGGAAGACGGCGTGCTGGCCGGCCAGGTGCGGCTCGGCTATTTCCCGCCTTCGCTGGGCCCGACCCGCGAGCAGGTGTCGCTGTTCGCGACCATCTCCCTGCCGATATTCCTGCTGACGCCGTTGTTCTACTTCCTGGTGCGCCGCGAGGTGCGACCGCTGCGCCAGGCCAACACCGAGTTCCGCACGCTGATGGAGCGCCAGGCGCTGCAGCCGGTGGCCATCGAGGCCAGCGGCGAACTCGGCGAGTTCATCGCCCGCTTCAACGAGTTCGTGACCATGGCGCGCGAGCGCATCGATACGCTGGAGGGCGAGCAGACGCGGCTGGTGACGTCGACCAAGCTGCTGGGCTACCAGCGCATGCGCGTGGAGACGGTGCTGCAGACCTTCCCCGAGGCGATCATGGTGCTCGACGACAGTGGTACCCCGAACTACGCCAACCCGCGCGTGGCGCACGTGTTCGACCTGCCGCTGGCCGAGATCGTCGGCCACAAGCCGCAGGCCTGGTGCAAGGACCCCGCGCTGCTGGCCTACCTGCAGCGCTTTCGCACCCGCTCGGCCTCGCGCTACGGGCCGGACAGCATCGCCCTCACCCTCGCCCACAGCCCCGAGAAGTCGTTGCAGGTCAAGGGTTATCCGTTGTTCTCGCCGCGCGAGCCGAACCAGATCCTCGGCACCCTGGTGGTGTTTCGCGACGTCACCGAGGAGATGCTGGCCAGGCGCAGCCGCGGCGAGTTCGTCGCCCATGTCGCGCACGAGCTGAAGACTCCACTGAACGTGATGGCCATGTACGGCGAGGCGCTGCAGGGCGAAGACGGCAAGAACGAGGAGCTGCGGATCGAGGCCGTCAACGTCCTCAACGACGAGGTCGCGCGCCTGTCGATGCTGATCAACAACCTGCTCAGCATCACCAAGATCGAGATGGGCAGCCTCGGGGTCGAGAAACAGCGCGTCAAGCTTCGCGAGCTGCTCCAGGATGCCTTCGATACGGTGGCGCGAAGCGGGCGCGAGCACTCCCTCGAATTCCACTTCGAGGTACCGCGCGAGCTCAGCGCCGTGTCGGTGGACAAGGACCTGCTGCGGATCTCGATCAACAACCTGCTGACCAACGCCATCAAGTACAGCGAGCCCGGCGGCAAGGTCACGCTGGCCGCCGAGGAGCAGGACGCCGAGATCCTGATCAGCATCAGCGACGAGGGCATCGGCATCGCCGAGCACGACCGCGAGCTCATCTTCGACAAGTTCTTCCGCTCCGAAAGCGCCGCGGTGCGCAGTCGCACCGGGCACGGCCTGGGGCTGTCGCTCGCCCGGGAGATCGTGCAGTTGCACCACGGCGAGCTGCGCGTGGAGAGCGAACCCGGCCAGGGCTCGACGTTCACCATCGTGCTGAAGAAGGACGCAGCCCTGCTGCGCTCGGCCGTCTAGATGGCTCACCGCCTGTTGATCGCCGACGACGAGCCGCACGTGGTGCGCGTCCTGCGCCGGGCGCTCGAGCGTGTCGGCTACGAGATCGAGGCCGTGCACAACGGCGCCGATGCGCTGGAGCGTGTCCTCTGCCGCGCCCCCGACGTGCTGATCACCGACATCCAGATGCCCCGCATGACCGGGCAGACCCTGTGCCAGCGCATCGACGAACTGCTTCCCGAGCGCGAGTTCCTGATCCTGGTGCTGACGTCGCGCACCGAGATCGAGCACCGCGAGTGGTCGAGCGCCATCGCCAACATCCGCTTCCTGGAGAAGCCCGTCAGCGTGCACAAGCTGGTCTCGCTGCTCGAGCACCACTTCGCCGCCGGCGGCGTCGCGAGCGCCTGAGCCGATGACCGACGACGAACTGGCCTCACTCGACCCGGAGAAATACTTCGGCCTCGTCGCCGCGCTCGTGCCGGGCGCCCAGGGCTTCATGGTGCTCGATGCGTACGGCCAGGCGCTATGGTGCGATCCGCGGGCGGCGAGCGCGCAACTGCACCATGCCCTCCCCCAGGTCCCCCGGCCTCGCGAGCCCGGCGCCCCGGGCGCCACGGTGCACGCCCTGACCCCCTGCTGGGAAGGCCGCCTGCACGTCGTCCACGTCGATTCGCAGACCGGCGCCCCTCTCGCCACGCTGGTGCTCGCGCTCGGCGAGGGCGAGCACGAGGAAGAGGCGGCGCGCAGCGGCCTGTCGCTGCTGGCGCGCGTGCTGCACGACGAGCACACGCTCAGCGGCGAGCTGCAGGCGATGGCCGACGAACTGGCCGCCCGCTACGAGGAGCTCAACCTCGTCTACGACACCGAAGACCAGATCGGTGAGTTCGACGAGCAGGACCGGGTGCTGCAGCAACTGGTCGAGAACTGCGTCGACTACCTCGGCGTCGACTTCGCCGCGCTGATGGTGCCCGGCAAACGGATCCGGCTGCATCACGCGCACCAGCGCGTTGCACCGCCGCGCCTGGCGCTGATGCTCGATGAGCTCGATTTCGGGCCGCTGCACGCCGCACTGGACGACAGTCACTGCGTGGTCGTCAACAATCCCGGCGACGCTCAACGTCACGGGCTGCAGCGCTGTCTCGACAAGCTGATCGCAGCGCCGGTGCTGATCGGGCGGGAGGTGGACGGCGCGCTGGTCTGCATCAACGGCCTCGGCAAGACCGACTTCACCAACAGCGACCGCAGCATCCTCGACGTGCTCGCGAAAAAGGCGAGCAAGGTCATCCAGACCAACTACGACGCGTTGTCCGGGCTCATGAAGCGCACCGGGCTCGAGCACCATATCGGCCGGGCCCTCGCCGACGCCCGCCTCAGCGGGCGCCACTATGCCGTGCTCGACGCCGACATCGATCGCCTGCAGCTGGTCAACGACGCCGATCACGCCGCCGGCGATCAGCTCATCGCCCGGGTGGCGGGCGTGGTGCGCGCGAGCCTCGCCGAGCGCGACGTCGTCGCCTCGCTCGGCGGCGGTCGCTTCGGTGCGCTGCTGGAAGGCTGTACGCTCGAGCAGGCGGGGGGCGTCGCCGAACGCCTGCTCGGTGCGGTCAACGAGCTCTCGTTCGAGTGGGGCGAGCAGCGTTTCGAAGTCAGCCTCTCGGTCGGCGTGACGCCGCTCACCGCCGCCACGACGAGCATCGACGAGCTGTTCACCGAGGTGGAGATGGCGACCCGCGCCGCCAAGGAGAACGGCCGCAACCGCGTGCAGCTGTTCGCCCCGGGCGACGGCAGCCTCTCGCAGCGCAAGCGCGAGATGGGCTGGGTGGGGCGCATCAACAAGGCGCTGCGCGACGACCGCCTGGTCCTGTTCGCCCAGCCCATCGTCGCCCTGCAGCACGACGGGCCGGTGGCCCACCGGGAGATCCTGGTGCGCATGCAGGACAGCGACGGCGGCCTGGTAGCGCCGGGCGCGTTCCTGCCGGCGGCCGAACGCTACCAGTTGATGTCGGCCATCGACCGCTGGGTCGTGCGCCACACGCTCGAGACCCTGGCCGGGCACGGCGGTGCCGCGCCCGGGACCACCTGGGCGATCAATCTCTCGGGGCAGTCGCTGGGCGACGACGGCTTCCTCGGCTACGTCACCGAGGAGCTGGCACGTACCGGCATCGACGCCTCGACCCTGTGTTTCGAGGTCACCGAGACGGCCGCCGTGGACAGCCTCGCCGCCGCGCGCCGCTTCATCGCCTCGCTGCGTGAGCTCGGCGGACGCTTCTCGCTGGACGACTTCGGCACCGGTTTCAGCTCGTTCGCCTACCTGAAGATGCTCGAGGTCGACTACCTCAAGATCGACGGCTCGTTCGTCAAGGACATGGCTACCGACGCGGTCAACCGGGCGATGGTCGCGGCCATCCACGAGGTGGGACGCATCGTCGGCACGCAGACCATCGCCGAGTTCGTCGAAGACGACGTCACCTGCGAGCAGTTGCGCACGCTCGGCGTCGACTTCGGCCAGGGCTACGGCCTCGGGCGGCCGCGACCGCTGCTCGAGGAACTGCGCGTGCCCGGCGCCACTGCCCTGCCCGCACTGGCCGGCACCTCGGCCGGCGGCTCGTGAACGCTGTCGCCGAGCAGAACGCCGCGCGGGTTCTCACCTCGCGCATGGGCGTCATCGCCCGCCTCGCCCCCACCGTCTCCTCGCTCGCCGGCGAGACGGCGATCGAATCGTTGCGCGCGGCGCTCACCGAATGCCTGCAGCGCGGTGAAACGCACGTCGTGGTGGACCTCGAACGCGTCCAGTACATCGCCAGCGGCGCGCTCGAGGTGCTGGCCGACGCCCACCACGAGCTGCTGCGCAGCGGCGGCCAGCTGGGGCTGGCGCGGGCAGCGGAGACGGTCGCCGGGATCCTGCGTATCGTGCGCCTGCAACACCTGCTCGCCGAGCCGCAAGGACAGGCGACACCGGCGAGCCCGATGCCCGGCGAGAAGTTCAAGCTCGGCGACATCCTCATCGCGCAGGGGGTGCTGAGCGAGGAGCAGGTCGAGCAGGCGATCGCCGAGCAGCGCAAAGGCGGCGGCAAGCTCGGGCAGATCGTGGTGGACCGCGGCTGGGTGAGCGAGAGCGCCATGCTGATCGCGCTCGGCGCGCAACTGTGCGTGCCCTACGTACAGTTGCGGCCCGGCCTCTACGACCCGGAGGTGGTGACGCTGCTCGGTAAGTCGGTGGCCGCGCGGCTCAGGCTGCTGCCGCTGTTCCGGTTGCACGACACCCTGTTCGTCGCCTGTTGCGATCCACAGGCGCTGTCCGGCTTCGACGAGGTCGAGGAGCGCCTGCAATGCCGGGTCGAGCCGGTGCTGGCGCCGCGCGAGGACATCCTGGCGGTGATCAACGAGTCGTCCATGCACGACGACTACGTGCCCGAACTCGCCGCGCAGGTAGACGACGACTTCGAGGTCTTCGACACCGACCGCAGCGACGACTACGCGGCGATCGACGAGCTGGCCGCCGGCAGCCCGGTGGTCAACCTGGTGAACTCGCTCATCCAGCGCGCGGTGCACGACGGCGCGAGCGACATCCACATCGAGCCCGGGCGCAGCCGTTCGCGCGTGCGTTTTCGCATCGACGGCGTGCTCTACGAGGTGATGACGCCGCGCACCGCGTTACACCCGGCGCTCATATCGCGGCTCAAGGTGATGGCCAACCTCGACATCGCCGAGCGGCGCCTGCCGCAGGACGGGCGTATCCAGGTGCACACCCAGGGCCGGGTGGTGGACCTGCGGTTCAGCTCGCTGCCGGGGCTGTACGGCGAGAAAGTCGTGCTGCGCGTGCTGGACAAGAACCAGGCCATCCTCGACGTCGAGAAGCTCGGCATGAGCGCCGCCAACCTCGACACCTTTCGCGGGCTGCTGGATCGCAGCCACGGCCTGATCCTGGTCACGGGGCCCACCGGCAGCGGCAAGACCACCAGCCTGTACGCCGGCATCAATCACCTCAACAGCATCGAGAAGAACATCGTCACCATCGAGGACCCGGTGGAATACCAGCTCGACGTGATCAACCAGAACGAGGTACGTGCCGGCATCGGGCTCGGCTTCGCCACCATCCTCAAGCACGTGCTGCGCCAGGACCCGGACATCGTCATGGTCGGGGAGATCCGCGAGCGCGAGACCGCGGAGATCGCCGTGCAGGCAGCGCTCACCGGCCACCTGGTGCTGTCCACGCTGCACACCAACGACAGCGTCGGCGCGCTCACCCGCATGCTCGACATGGGGGTGGAACCCTACCTGTTGTCCTCGGCGCTGCTCGGGGTCGTCGCGCAGCGGCTGCTACGCACCGTGTGCCCGGCCTGTCGGACGACCTACATCGCCCCGCCCGAGCTCATGGACCAGTTTCGCTGGCAAGACGGCGGGCAGGTGAAGCTGGTGCGCGGACGCGGCTGTCCGGAGTGTTACGACTCCGGGTACAAGGGCCGTATCGGCATCCACGAGATCGTCACCGTGGGCGGCGAGCTGCAGAAGCTGGTGCTCGCCAATCCCAGCCGCAACGATCTCACCGAGTACCTCGAGCGCAACGACATCCGAACCCTGCGCGACGACGGCATCGCCCGGGCGCGCGCCGGCCTCACCACGATCGAAGAGGTCAGCCGCGTGATCGCGGCCTGACGCCGATGCCCCTCGAGCTCCCTTCGAGTGCGCAACCCGGGCCGCGCGCCGCCCCCGGCCTGCTCGCGCGCCTCAACGAGTCGCAGTCCGCACCCGGTGACCGCGACCGGCTGCTGTTCACCGAACGCCTGGCGTTGCTGCTCGATACCGGGGTCAGCCTGAACGCGGCGCTCGGGGCGCTCGCGCAACAGGCCGACAAACCGGCAATGGCGGCCGTACTGCGTTCGCTGCTCGGCGATATCGAGGAAGGCAAGGCGTTTTCGGCGGCGCTCGCCCGCCACGGGACGTTCTTCTCCAGCACCTACGTCAACCTGGTCGCGGCCGGCGAACAGGGCGGGTTCCTGCCGCGCGTGCTGGCCGAGTTGCTGGACATGGAGGAGAAACGCGAGCGCCTGCGCGCCACGCTGGTCTCGGCGCTCACCTACCCGCTGTTCCTGGCGGCGTTCTCCGCGGCGGTCGTGGTGTTCGTGCTGGTGGTCGTGTTCCCCAAGTTCGCGACCCTGTTCGCGAGCATCGCGAACGAGCTGCCGGCATCGACCCTGGCGCTGATGTGGATGAGCAACGTGCTGAGCGAGCACTGGCCGACAGTGCTGGGCGTAACCGTCGCCGCGGCGCTGGGCCTGCGCCTGTGGGCGGCGACACCGGCGGCACGCGGCTGGCTCGATCGTGCCCGGCTCGCGATCCCGTGGGTGCGCGATTTCTATCTGTGGCTGTACCTGGTGCAGTCGCTGCGCGTGCTCGGGCTGTCGCTCGGCAACGGCGTCGGCATCCTCGACGCCCTGGCCGCCTGCCGCGACGTGGTCGCCAACCGGGTGTACCGCGATTTCGTGCGCGAGGTGGAGCTCAAGGTCCGCGAAGGCGGCACGCTGGCGAGCGGTTTCGACGCGCCCCGCATGATCCCGGCGCTGGTCCAGCAGATGATCGCCACCGGCGAGCAGGCGGGCAACCTGCCGGCCGTGGCGACGAGGGTCGCGGACTTCTACGAGCGCGAGCTGACCCGCCGGGCCCAGGCGCTGGCCAAGGCGGCCGAGCCGGTGATGCTGCTGGTCATGGGGGTGGTCGTGGGGCTGCTGGTGTCCTCGCTGATCCTGCCGATCTTCAAGCTCTCCAGGGCGGTCTACTGACCTTCGGGATTTTCCCGAAAGTCCGGCGCCGCCTTAAAGTTTGCCACCGATGCGCCGACAACCTGCCAAGCAGCGGGGTGGCAACGACAGCCGCGCGGCGCGGATACGGTTCACAACGATGGGCACACACATGGCACGCAGGCAATCCGGATTCACTCTTACCGAGCTTCTGATCGTCGTCATCATCCTGGCGATCCTCGCGGCAATCGTGGTACCGCAGTTTGCCGCCTCCTCCGACGACGCCAAGGTCTCGGCGCTGCAGGCGAACCTCGCCCGCATGCGCTCGGCCATCGACCTCTACTACCAGCAGCACGCGAGCTATCCGGGGGCCGCGATCTCCTCGGGCGCGGTGTGCCCCGGCGCCGGCACCGCCGGCACCGGCGTGATCAACTCCGAGCAGGCGTTCATCGACCAGATGACCCGCTACACCAACGCCGCCGGGCAGTCCTGCACGACCACCGACGCGACCTTCAAGTTCGGCCCCTACCTCAAGGGCGACAGCATCCCGAACAACCCGATCACCGGCGACAACACGGTGGCCGTCTCCACCGCCGGCGCGCTCGGCATGACCGGCGACGTGACCCCGGCCGGCTGGAAGTTCGACACGGTCACCGGTCAGCTGATCGCCAACGACCAGTCCTACGACCACTACTGAGGTCGCCCGCGCGCGGCGGCACCGGCCGCCCGCACCGCCCGGGCAGGGCCGGCGCGACGAGACCGGGCCGACCCTGCGAGGCGCATCCCCGGGCCCGGCATGCCCGGGCCGACCCAGCCGCCCCGGCCGTCAAGACTTCGCCCCGCCGGCCGCTAACCGGGTCATGGGCGGGACCCCGCCCGCAACCCGCGCGATGAGGTATGAGCCCCGTGCAAGCAAGAGACCTGGTCACCAAGAGCCTGCGTCTGGTCACCCTGCCGGACGTGTACCTGCGCGCCAAGTCGGTGCTCGACGATCCCGACTCGGGCGCCGTCGACATGGCCCGCGCGATCGCCCACGACCCGGGCATGGCGGCTCGGCTGCTGCGCATCGCCAACAGCGCCTTCTTCGGCTTCGCCGCCAAGGTCGACACCGTCCCGCGCGCGGTCAGCCTCCTGGGCACCCAGCAGATCCACGACCTGGTGCTCGCCACGTCGCTGGCCTCGACCTTCAAGGGCGTGCGCAGCGACGTGATGGACATGGACAAGTTCTGGCACGACAGCGTCTACCGCGCGGTGGCGGCGAAGCTGCTGGCCGCGCACTGCAACGTGCTCGACGCCGAGCGCCTGTTCGTCGCCGGGCTGCTGGCCGACATCGGGCACCTGCTGATGTTCGGGCAGATTCCCGAGCAGACGCAGGCCGCGGCCCAGACCGCCGTCGCCGCGCACCGGCGCCTGTATCGCGTCGAGCGCGAGGTGATCGGTTTCGACTACGCCGAGGTGGGCGGCGAGCTGCTGGCAGCCTGGCGGCTCCCGGAGAGCCTGCAGCAGACCGTGCGCCACCACGCCGAACCGGCGCGGGCCGAGGAGTTCGAGCTGGAGACCGCCATCGTCCACGTCGCCGACGCGCTGAACGCCATGGCCGCCAACGCGCAAAGCGAGCCGGTGATCGACGGCGGAGCCGCTCACCTCACCGGCTGCGACGAGCGGCTGGTGGGCGAACTCGCCGAGGAGGTCGACCGCCAGGTGGCCGACACCGTGGCCCTGATCTTCTCCTCACCCCACCGCAAGAGCGCCTGAGCCGCCCGCCGGGCGAGCGACCGGCCGCGACCCGCGCAGCCATGATCAGCCCAGCACCCCACGGCAACGCCCCCCGCCCGTGCACCGACGGTGCCCGACCATGAAACGGTTCGCGTGGCTGAGCGGCTCGACGCCGGGCTCGCGGGTAGCCGCGATCGGCAGCATCGGGCTCGAGTTCGCCCGCGAGAAACTGCACCTGGTGCAGCTTCAGCGCCTCGCCGACGGACGGTTGACCCTGCGCGCCCGGGCCTCCGTGCCCTACCCCGAGGACCGCACTGAGCTGATGACCTCGCCGGCGCGGTTGAAGGCGCTGCTGGCCCGCGCCTTCAAGGGCAGACCTTTCCACGGTCGCGAGGTGACCACCGCGCTGCCCGCCGGCGACATCCGCATCCTGTCGGTGTCCTACGCGGCCGGCGACGACCGCGACGCCGACGCCGCGATCGCCAGGGTGATGGAAAGCCGCCTGCCCGAGCCGCTGGCGAACTACGTGATCGACTACCTGCCGGTGCGTGCCACGCAGCGCGACGGCGAACGGCTGTCGGTGGTGGCCGTGGCCGGCCGCGAGGCCGTGGTCGACTACCTGGAGCTGCTGCGCCGCGCGGCGCTGTCGGTGCGCTCGCTCGAGATCGGCCCGGCGGCCATCAAGCGCCTGGTCTCGGCGATGTCCGACCTGCGCGAGCCCGACAACGTGCTGGTGATCAATTTCGGCGAAGAGGTCACCTACCTCACCATGATCTCCGGGCGGCGCCTGCTGCTCGATCAGGAAGTCGCCTTCGGCGAGCGCCGCCTGCTCGCGCAGATCGCCGACACTCTCGAGGTGAGCGCCGAAGAGGCGCGCACCCTCGTGTACGATCACGTGCTGCGCGAGCCGTCACGCCCCGGCGCACCGCAAGGCCCGGACGCGCCGGCGCTGAACGACAACGACGTCACCGACACGCTGCTCGAGATCATCCGGCCCGGCCTGGCGAGCCTGGTCGAGGAAATCAAACGCACCCTCATGTACGCCGCCGCCGAGACCCACGGACAGGCGGCACGTCGCGTCTACCTGGTCGGCAGCCTGGCCCGCTGGCGCGGCGTCGACCGGGCGCTGAACGACATGATCGACATCGAGGTCGCCAATATCCCCGACCCGCTGGTCGCTTTCACCAACCCCGCCGCCGGCGCGGGCGAAACCGCGGAACCCGAGATCGCGGTGGCGACCGGGCTCGCCCTGCGCGACATGTTCGAGCATGGCTGAGTTCGACCTGATCCCCGGCGACTACCGGCGCGGCCTGCACCACCTGCGCTGGCTGCGGCGCTTCGCCCTGGCGCTCGCGATCGCGGCGATCCTGTCCGGCAGCGCGTTTGCCGCGTTGCGGCTCGGCACCCGCGCGGTCAGCGCCGAGATCGACGAGTTGCGCGGCACCCGCGCGGTCAACGAGCAACTCGGCGCGCGCCTCGCCGAATTGCGCAAGCAGCGTGAGTCCTACGCCTCGCAACTGTCGCTGCTCGACGGGCTGCGGGGCGGCACCCCGGCCGAGCGCATGTTCAGCGTGGTCGATCGCGCGCTGGGCGAAGAACCGGTGTGGTTCGCGCGCTGGCGCTTCGAGCGCGCGGGCGCGAGTGTCGAGGTCAGCCCCGACGGCGTGAACACCGGCTACTTCATCGTGATACCCAAAGCCGACGGCTCGCCCGAGCAGCGGGCGTGGCAGGTCGAGACTCACATGAGCATCAGCGGGCGGGCGCTCGACCACGCGGCGCTGTCGCGGTTCGCGGCGCGCCTGTTCGAACAACCCGAGATCGACGACGTGCGGGTGTTGCGTACCTCCTTGCAGGCGCAGCGTCAAAAACGCGTCGAGTTCGACCTCGTGGTGGTGGTCAACAACGGGGCCGGACGGTGAACCTGGTCGGCACGCTTGCCCGTTTCGACGAGCGCACCGTGCGCATGGCGTTGGCGGGCGTGCTGGTGCTGGTGCTGGCGGCGGCGGTGACCTACCTGGTCGTGCCCGAGGGCCGTGCCCTGCGCGATGCCTGGCAAGCGCGCGAGGCGCTGCGCAACACCATCGGCAACCGCACGCGCATGGACGCCGAGATCGCGGCGTTGGGCGGGCACATCGAAGAGCTGCAGAAACGGCTGCACGGCGACATGGCGAGCCGCCCGGTGCGGCAGATGGAGTCCTACATCATCGGCCGGCTGCAGGCGATCTCCTGGCGGCACAAGGTCGAGCTGCGGGGCGTGACGCCGGGCCAGGGGCGGCAGGTGCGCATGTTCCGCGAGATCATGTTCGACGTGCAGCTCGCCGGCGGCTACTTCGCGCTGGTCGGCTGGCTGCGCGACCTGAGCCGCGAGCTCGGTTTCGTGGTGGTGAAAGAGTACGAGCTCGTCCCGGCGACGCGCGACACCCGCGACCCGCCGCTGCTGCTGAAGCTGAAGATGGTCTCCTACCGCTCGGAGGCCGCGGCATGAACGGCCGTGATCGCCGCTGCCGGTTGGCCGCCGTGGTGCTCGGCGCGGGCTGCATCGCGGGCGCGGGCGCGGCGCCGGCGAGCGAGGAGATCCGCCGCAATCCCTTCTCGGTGCCGGCCGGGCTGATCGAGCCCGTGCCCGACGCCGCGAGCGCTGCGCCGAAACCCGCCCGCAAGCGGGTCCGGCGGCCGCGCTTCGAACTGCGCGCCGTGCTGGCGGCGGGCGACACCTCGCTGGCCAACGTCGACGGCACCCTGCTCGCGATCGGCGAGCGCCACGAAGGCTACCGCCTGGTCGAGGTCGGCGAGGACGGGGCGGTCTTCGAGCGCGCCGGGCGGCGCTGGCGCATCGCGCTGCACTCGCCCGCGACCGGTGACCGGCGATGAGGGCGCGCAGTGCGATCGGCTGGTGCCTGTGGGCGCTGCTGGCCCTGCCGGCGGCGGCCGTGGCGCAGCCCGAGCAGCGCCTGACGCTGGCGCTGCGCGACGTGGACCTCGCGGAGGTCATGCAGATGCTCTCGCGCAAGGCACGCGCCAACATCCTGCTGGCCGCGGGCGTCGACGCCAACGTCTCGTTCAGCCTCTACGACGTCACCGTCGAGCAGGCGATCGAGCAGATAGCCTCGGCGGCCGGCTTTGCCGTCGAGCGGCGCGACGACAGCTTTTTCGTGGTGAAGCCGTCCGAGGCGGGCAAGTACACCCTCAACGGGCTGACGGAGTTGCGCACCTTCAAGGTCGAGTACTCCGACGTCTCGCTGATCGAGGCGATCCTCAAGAACCATCTCTCCGAGCTCGGCAAGATCACCACGCTGCGCGAGCGCAAGCTGCTGGTGGTCGAGGACCGCCCGGCGTTCCTCGAGCGCATCGAGATCCTGCTGCAACGCCTCGACCGCCAGCCCCTGCAGATCCTGATCGAGGCCAAGATCGTCGAGATCCAGCTGCGCGAGAGCGAGTCCTTCGGCATGGACTGGGCAAAGCTCTTTCGCGTCGACAGCGGCAGCGGGTCAGCCGGTGTGCGCGGCCTGTCCGATCCGGCCTCACCGGGGCTGTTCGTCGAACTGGTCACTCCCAACGTGGAGCTCAACCTGAACCTGTTGAGATCCGAGGGACGGCTGCGCACGCTGTCCACGCCCAAGCTCCTGGCGCTCGAGAACCAGGAGGCCAAGGCCGTCATCGGCGATCGCATCGGCTTCAAGGTCACCACCACCATCGACCAGGTCACCACCGAGTCGATCGAGTTCCTCGAATCGGGCGTGATCCTTCGCGTCACCCCGTCGGTGGACGGCCAGGGCCACGTGCTGCTCGACATCCATCCCCAGGTGAGCACCGGCTCGGTATCCGACGACGGCGTGCCCTCGCTCACCACCACGGAGGTGACCACGCGCATGCTGGTGCGCGACGGGCGGACCATTTTCATCGGCGGCCTGATCAAGCGCAGCGCCAGCGAGACCGAGGAACGCGTGCCGCTGCTCGGCGACCTGCCCCTGATCGGCAACGCCTTCGCCAACCAGGCGACCTCCGTGATCAGTACCGAGACCATCGTGCTGATCACGCCCTACATCCTGAACAACGGCAGCACCCCGCTGCTCGACGACGCGCTGGCCCGCAGCCTGGAGATCGAGCAGAGCCTGCCGGACCTGTTCCTCGAGCTGCGCCTGCCGGGCCGCGATGCCAGCGAGCGGCGCCGGCCCGCGCCGCGAACCGCGGCGAAACTGCCCTCCGCCGCCACCGACGCGGGCGGCTGAGCCGCGCCCGACCGAGCGCAACAGCCATGAGCCAATCGCATCCCTCCTCGAGCACCGCCCCGCACCGCACCCTCGACGCCGACGCGCTGGCAGCGCTCGACGGCATGGCCGCGCGCCTGGGCGATGACGGCTTTTTCGACGGGATCGTCGAGCGC
>JBFJWO010000064.1:0-14157 GCA_041623575.1 Gammaproteobacteria bacterium | reverse complement strand
GTCGCGGGTCTTGCCGTTGACGCCGATCCTGACGACGCCGTCGGGGTCGACGTAGCTAAGCGCGTGGTAGCTGTCGAAGTCGCCGACGGTCTGGATGAACAGCTTTTCGATCTTGCGTTTGCTGAGGCGCTGCTCGGTCGCCGAGGCGAGCAGGTGATCGTCGAGCAGCGTGGAGCTCTCGAGCGCGTGCATGGAGCGGCGCAGGTTGACGAGGAAGTCTTTCTCGAAGTTGTCCTTGATGATCGCGAGTTGCTGGCGGATGTTTTCCTGGGTCCGGTTCTCGATGGAACTGCGGCTGAACCAGTAGGAGTTGTAGAGCAGCGCCCCGGCCGTGAGCACGTTGACGATCAGGAACACGGCGAGAATCCGCGCGAAGATGGTATCCCATCGGTTCGCGCCGCCGGCGCTCATCGATTGTCCAGGGCCAGCGCCTCGTCGATGATTTCGTCGATCAACTCGCCCTTGTCCGCCAGGTCGATGCCGAGCATCTGCGCGCGGCGTCGGTTCACCATGAACGGTCCGCGAGAAGGGGTCTTGGTACGCATGCGCCCGGGGTTGAGTCCCTGCTCGAGGATGTCGTACGCCATCTGGAACGCCGTGTAGCTCTGGTTGTAACCCGAGTCGTTGGCGGTGGCGAGCATACCCTCGCGCACGAACTGGTCTTCGTGCGAAGCTTCGGGCTTGCGGATGTTCTCGAGATACCAGGTGCCGACGGTGAGCATGTCGACGTGGTTGCCGTCGTCGTCGACGAGCGTGTCGTGATTGAGGATGTAGAACGCATCGACCTGGGTGGCCAGTTCCAGCGCCCGGCGCTTGAACTCGCTGAACGAGTTGGTCATGACGACGTCGACGAGGCGCAACGGCAGCTTGCCGGCCTTGGCCAGCGCCTTGAGTTGCTTGACGTTGGGCCGCGCCGATACCGAATCGCAGGACAGGATCGCGAAGGTCTCCGCGTCGGGCGCGAGCGCCTTCAGCAACTCGACGCTTTCCTTGTGATAGCCCGCCTGCCATACGCCGGTGACGTTGTGCCCCGGGGCGTCCATGCTGTCGATCAGCCCGTACTTGAGCGGCAGGCCGTTGATGCCCCAGAACACCACCGGCGTTTCGGTGTCCAGCAACTGGTTGCCGATGAAGTTGGCGGCATTGTCGTCGCCGAGCAGCACCAGGTCCGGGGCGAATGCCTCGATCGCCTGCATGATGCGGTGCGTGGCGTTGGCCACCTGCAGGTGGCCGGTCTTGCGCTTGGTGTCCATCCACGCCTTGCGTACGACCGCGCGCGAACTCTCCACGAAATCGTCGCGAGTGAACGCTGCTGCCTGCTCGTCGTTGTCGAGGTAGCCGTAGTCGCGCATGGCCGCCACCAGGCCTTCCTGGGTCGACTGCGACCAGAGGTATTCCTTGTGGTAACTGCTGACCACGAAAATACGTTTCTTGGCCGACATCGCGGTGCCGAGCGGGGTGGCCAGCAGCAGGATGGCACCCACCAGCCAGGCGATCGCCCGCGCCGGTCGCCCGGCGCTGCTTGCGCGGCGTGCGCCGGCCACTAGACGAGCCCCCGGGCGCGCCACTTGTCGAAGACCGCGACCACCTCGTGGTGCGCGGCGTTCAGCGCATCCTGTGGGCGCATCTTGCCGCGCGCGGCCTGCGCGAACATGGTGGACAGGGTCCAGTTGCTGAAGATCTCGTCGATCGCGGCGTTGGCGTGGCCCGGGAAGCCGACGTTGGTGATCCACTCGGAGACGTCGGCGAGCACGTTGTACTTGTCGCGGGGGTCGGCCTTGGGGTCGTTCGCGAGCAGCGCCTTCAGGTCCGGCACGGTCTGTGGAAAGCAGGGGAAGTTGTAGAACTGGCTGGCCAGGAAGGCTTCGCGAAAATCGCCCACGTAGTCGACCAGGAACTGCTTGGCGCCGTCGATGTTGGCGGCGAACTTCCAGATCACGTAGACGTCGAGCAGGTGCTGCAGGCCGACGCGACGCACCGGGCCGGCCGCGGCCTTGGCCAGCAGGATGCGGTTGGCGACGGGGATGCGCTGGTTCTCGCCGGTGCGCGTGATCGAGATGGCATTGAGCGCCAGCGAACCCCGCCCGGCCAGCAGCAGTCGGTTGTTGGACGACGGGTCCCAGGTGAAGATCTCGTCGGTCATCGCCTCCTCGTAGAGCGCCTTGACGTAACGGATCGCCTCCAGCGTCTGCGGCGAGCGCAGCACCGGTCGACCTTCCTCGTCCTGTACCGAGGCGCCGTAGGAGTGCATCAGCGAGCGGATGCCCATGTTGCTGTCGAGTTCGGAGGCGAGACCGAGGCCGACCGGGATGCCGTGGCGGCGCAGGATCCTGGCGCCGCCGGTGCGGATGTCCTCCCAGGTGTCCGGGTACATGCCGACGTCGCCCCACAGGTCGGCGCGGTAGTTGACGGGATCGGGCACGTAGCTGTCGGAGAAGCCGTAGAACTTGCCGGTCTTGCGGTTGAACGTGCTGCGCACGGCGAGATCGATCGGTTTGCCGTAGCGCCGTGCACACTCGGCGTAGATGTCGGCGTGGTCGATCACGTGCTCCTCGAACACCGGCGGCGGGCGCAGGAACATGAACAGGTCGTGTCCCTTGCCGGCGGCGACCTCGGCCGCGGCGCGGCTGTTCAGGCTGCTCATGCCGACGGTGTCGACGATGACCCGGGTGTCGTTGCGCTCGCCCCAGGCCTTGACGTAGACGTTCTTGAACCAGTCGTCATAGGCCGGTACGAAGTGGTTCCATTGCAGGATTCGCAATGTCCTGGGCCGGGCCCGCGCCCGCCCGGGGCTGAGCAGCAGCGGCCCGGCGAGCGCACCCGCGAGCGAGGCGCCGCTCGAGCCGAGCAGGCGGCGGCGGGTGATTCCGCCACCCGAGGGGGTGGCGCCTGCTGTCGGGCGCGATGGGGTGCGTTGCATGGCTGTCTCCGCAAGCTGCCGTCGATAGCGCCGGGGGCGGGCGCACCGGGCGTGCGCGGGTTAGCGGCATCGACACAGGTGCCTTTAGCGCGGTCGGGGCCGCAGTCACGGTGCCCGTTCGCTCACTGGCGGCGGGTCGCCCCACGTTCTTGACCGTGTGCGGGGCGCGATGTAATGATCGCTCGCCTTGCGGGCACCAGCCGCGCCGGGACGGCCCCGCCGCCGGCGCCGCCTTGCAGCCGGTCTTCGGCGGCGAACGCCCGCCGCGCCCCGGCATCAGCAGGAACCACGATTTCCCCGGCAACGCTTTTCCCGGCCACGACCTCGACGGGTCGAGGCGACCCCACCGGCATCGTGTCGTGAGCGTCCCGCTGCGCGCCGTCGTCGTGGCGATCGTCATCCACACCCTGTGGGGCGGCAACCCGGTGGCCGTGAAACTGGGGCTCGAGGTCTTCCCGCCCATGTGGAGCGCGTTCGTGCGCTTCACGCTGGGGATCGCGTGCGTGAGTCTGTGGGCGTGGTGGCGAGGGATCGCCTTGTGGCCGGCGCGCCACGAGTGGCGAGCGCTGATCGGGTTGTCGCTACTGTTCGCCTTGCAGATCGGCACGATGAACATCGGCTTCGATCTCAGCAGCGGCGCCATGAGCGCAATCCTGATCGCCACCAACCCGCTGTTTGCCGCGCTCGCCGCCCACTACCTGATTCGCGGCGACCGGCTCACCTTCGCCAAGGCGGCGGGCCTCGGCATCGCCTTCGCCGGGGTGCTGGTGGCGCTCGTTCCGGCGCGCGGATTCGCCGTCCTGGCGCTGGCCTGGGGCAACCTCATCGTGCTGGGCAGTGCCGCGATACTCGGCGCCCGGCTGGTGCTCGCCGCCCGCGTTCTGCAGCGGGTCGACGAGGTGCGGGTGGTGGTCTGGCAGATGCTCCTGTCCCTGCCGCTCTTCGCCTGCGGAGGGCTCGCCTGGGAGACCATCGCCTGGGAGCGACTCGACTGGGCGCCGCTCGCCGGGCTCGCCTACCAGGGGGTGGTGATCGCCGGGCTGGGTTTCATGGTGGTGGCTTCACTCAGCAAGCGTTACCCGCCGAGCGTCATCTTCGGGTTCAATTTCGTCTCCCCGATCTCGGGGGTTGCGTTGAGTGCGTGGCTGCTCGGCGAGCCGATCACCGCCCTGGTGCTGGTGGCGTTGGTCTGTGTCGGCGCCGGTCTGGTGCTGCTCGCGAGGGCGCAGCAAGGCCCTCCCTGAACACGGCCCGCCGCGCCCGGCGGTTACAGTTCGCGGGGCGGCGGCCGCTACTCGGGAACTGTGCAACCCCCGGAGCGGACGATCCGAGCCCCAGCCCGATGAGCGCCACGCCAGCCCGTGTACCGAAAGATGCCGCCACCGGCATGTTCGTCAGTATCGGCCCGAGCGCCCCGCTGGTTCGGGCCTTCGCACCCAATGCGGCATTGCGCTCGGGGCTCGAGCAGATCGGCGGACGCCTGGCGTGCATCGTCAGCTTCGCCGGCGACCTGCGCGAGATGCTGCAGGGCGACCTGCTCGAGGACGCGGCCCTGGTCGTGGTCGAGGCGGGCGGCCTGCCCGACGAACTGGTCAGGATCGTCGCGCGGCGCGCCGGCAGAGTGCTGCTGATCGACAAGCCCCGGCGCCTGCGCGCATGGCTCGACCTCGATGTCGAGCGCGTCGAGTTCCTCGCGCCGCCGGTGTCGAGCGTGGTGTTGCAGCGCCATTTGCAGGCGGCACTGGCCGCGCGCGAGGCCCGAGACCAGCTCAACCAGTACCAGCGCAGTCTCGGCCACATGCGCCGCCTGACGCGCATTTCCCGGGTGGGCTACTGGGGCTGGAACCTCGGCACCCGCCAATGGCACTGGAGCGCCGGGGTCGGCGAGGCGCTCGGGCTGGGCGACGTCGGTCTCGGGCGCACCTTCGAGGAGTTCCTGGACGCCGTGCACGGCGAGGACCGCGCGCGGGTCAAGTCGGCGTTCGGGGTCGCGGCCGGCGAAGCGGGCGCCGCGAGCGTCGAGTGCCGGCTGCGCGAGGCCTCCCAGGAGACCTATCTCCTGCTGACCATGGAGGCGACGCGCGACGAGCAGGGCCGCACGGTGCACCTCTACGGGACCGTGCAGAACGTCACCGACTATCGCAACGCCCAGGCGCTGATCCACCACCACCAGAACCACGACGACCTGACCGGCCTGCCCAACAAGGCGTTGTTCACCGATCGGCTCGAGCAGGCGATGCGCCGGGCCGACGAACGCGAGGAACTGCTCGCGATCCTGCTCATCGACCTCGACCGCTTCAAGGTGGTGAACAAGCACCTCTCGCACGCCGCGGGCGACCTGCTGCTCACCATGATCGGTGCGCGGCTGCAGCGCTGGGTGCGCGAGTGCGACACCGTGGCCCGCTTGCTGGGCGACGAGTTCGCGGTGCTGCTGGAGGGCATCAAGGACGTCGCGGCCATCACCTCGGCGGTCGCTCGCCTCGAGCAGGAGATGAGCCAGCCGTTCGAACTCGAGGGGCAGGAGTTCTTCATGTCGATGAGCATCGGCATCGCGGTCTACCCGCTGGACGAGACCAGCACCAAGGACCTGCTGCGCGGGGCCGAGCATGCCGTGGCCAAGGCCAAGCGCCGCGGCGGGCGTCGCGCCGAGTACTTCACCGCCGACTTCGGCGACGTCGGCCGCGAACGGATCGGGCTCGAGGCCGGGCTGCACAAGGCTGTCGAGAACGGTGAACTGGTGCTCCACTACCAGCCCCAGGCACGCGCCGACGACCTGCGTATCGTCGGCCTGGAGGCGCTGGTGCGCTGGCAGCATCCCGAGCTCGGCCTGCTCGGCCCGGACCGTTTCATCGCGATTGCGGAGGAGACCGGGCTAATCATCGAGATCGGCGCCTGGGTGCTGCGCAGCGCGGTGGAGCAGTTGCTGGCCTGGGAGCAGGAGGGCTTCGGCGGGCTGCGCATGGGCATCAACCTCTCGGTGCGCCAGTTCCTCGACGAGCGCTTCGTCGAGCAGGTCGCGCACGTCCTCGAGCAGTCCGCGCTCGATGCCCGCCGGCTCGACCTCGAGGTCACCGAGTCGATCGCGATGCAGGGTGCGCGCCACAACGTCGAGGTGCTGAACCAGCTGAAGAGCGTCGGCGTCGGCTTGTCGATGGACGACTTCGGCACCGGCTACTCCTCGCTCAGCTACCTGCAGAGCCTGCCGTTCGACACCATCAAGATCGATCGCACGTTCGTCGGCGACATCGCCCCCGAAACCGACGGGGCGATCGCGCGCACGGTGATCGCGATGAGCCACAGCCTCGGCAAGCGCGTGATCGCCGAAGGGGTGGAGAGCGACTACCAGCTCGAGTTCATGCGTGCGCACGGCTGCGACGAGTTCCAGGGTTTCCTGTTGAGCAAGCCGCTCGAGGCCGAGCACTGCACGCGGTTCCTGCGCGAGCACTTCGCCGCGCGCTGAAGACAGCGCACACCCGTCCCCGCCGGTGCCGGTGCCGGCAATCGACACCGACCTGCTGCCTGCTCCCCCGGCGCGCCGCGCCCGACGACTCGATCGCATCGCCGCCCGAAGCTGTCGCGCGGGCAACGACGGCGCGTGGGATGCGTGTAAAGTGTGCCCCGCGGAACTCGCTCACAGATAACAAATCACCGGAGAAAGTGTGCTCAGAATATTGAATTCATTAATAATTCTATTTCAACTATTCGGAGGTCGACGGCCGTGAGCGGCGAGACTGCGGCGAGCGGCTGGCGCGCGCGTGTGGTGACCCTGGTCGAGAGCCGCCGTTTTCAGAACGCGATCGTGGCCCTCATCGTTCTCAACGCCATCACCCTGGGTCTCGAGACCTCGCCGGCGGTCATGGCGAGCGCCGGCGCGGCGCTCACGCTGCTCGACCGCATGGTGCTGGCGGTGTTCGTCGTCGAACTGGCGCTGCGGATCGCGGCCCACGGCTGGCGCTTCTTCCGCGACCCCTGGGGCATTTTCGATTTCCTCGTGGTGGGCGTCGCGCTCGTCCCGGCGACTGACGATTTCGCCGTGCTGCGTGCGCTGCGCGTGTTGCGCGTGCTGCGGCTGGTGTCGGCCGTACCGCGCATGCGTCGCGTGGTCGAGGCGCTGCTCTCGGCGCTGCCCGGGCTCGGCTCGGTGGTGGCGATCCTGCTGCTGGTGTTCTACGTCGCGGGTGTGATGGCCACGCAGTTGTTCGGCGCGGCGTTCCCGGACTGGTTCGGCACCCTGGGGCGCAGTGTCTATTCGCTGTTCCAGATCATGACGCTGGAAAGCTGGTCGATGGGGATAGTGCGCCCGGTGATGGCGGTGTACCCGTATGCCTGGGCGTTCTTCGTCCCCTTCATCCTGATCGCGACGTTCACCATGCTGAACCTGTTCATCGCGGTGGTGGTGAACGCCATGCAGAGTCGCTACCACGAGATCGAGGCCGAGCAGGCCGAGGCCGCGCACGCCGAACGCGCCAATCTCCTGGAGGAAGTCAAGGCGCTGCGCCAGGAGTTACGCGCGCTGCGTGACGACGTGCGTTCGCGCTAGCCGGGCAGGGCGCCGTCAGCCGCGCTTGACCACGAACTGTGCGGGCATGGCTTCGCGGCCGAGCGCCCCGAGCGACACGTAGATGCGCATCAGCGAATCCACGTTCATCCCCGGCATCGGCGTGACCGAGCGCACCGGCACGAAGGTGAGCCCGCCCGACAGCGGCAGCGGCGAGGTCGGCAGGTAGACCAGCAGGTAACGGGCGCCGTCCACCTGGTACACGGTGGGGCCGGTGAGCAATGCCAGGACCCGCGCCCCGTTCTCGTTGCCGAAGCGGCACAGCACCACGCTCATGCCCTTGATGTCGCCGCCGGCGTCGCCGGGGCGCACCATGCCGACGACCTGGCGGGCGAGGTTGTAGACCCAGCCGACCAGCGGCAGGCGCTGCATCAGGGCGCGCATGCCGGTCTCCAGGGCGCGCCGCGCCCGCGTGCGCACCACGAAGCCCAGCAACCAGATGCCGCCCAGCGCCAGCGCCAGGCCGAGCCAGAATGCAAGACGTTCCTGATGCGGCCCGAGCAGCGCACCGCCCCAGCGGGCGAGCCAGGCGCCGAGCCACGAGTTCGGACCGAGCACGGCGTCGACCTGCGTGACCAGCCAGGCCACGATGGCGACGGTCAACGCCAGGGGCAACGCGAACAGCAATCCGGTGAGGAACGTCCCGAGCACCCCGCGGTACCACATTCGCCGGATGAGATCTTGCATCGTGCCCCCTGGCTCTCGCCTCGTCGTTGTCGTGTCGGGGCACCGCACGGGCGGCGGCGCCGGTGGCGTCAGACCCGCAGGACGCGGATGAGATCGGTACTGCCGGCCTGTGCCGAGCTGCCGGCGGTGACGATCACGAGGTCGCCCGCATCGGCGTAGCCGAGTTCGCGCGCGCGAGTCGTGGCGAAGCGGATCTTGAGGTCGTCGTCGCCGCCGCCGGTGTAGTGCAGGGCCAGCACACCCCAGTTCATGGCGAGTCGCCGTGTCACGCGCGCCGAGGTCGTCACCGCGAGGATCGCGCACCCCGGGCGGTACTTGGAGATCAGCCGCGCGGTGAGGCCGGTCTCGGTCAGGGCCACGATGGCGCGCGCCTCGAGGTGGCGGGCCATGGTGATCGAGGCCTGTGCCACGGCCTCGGTGACGACGTTGGACGGACTGGCGGCGAACTGCTGCAGGTGCCCGTACTCGCCGAGCGCCGCCTCCGCTTCGAGGGCCAGCGCGACCATGGTGCGCACCGATTCGACCGGGTAGGCGCCGGCGGCGGTCTCGCCGGAGAGCATCACCGCGGAGCTGCCGTCCAGGATGGCGTTGGCGACGTCGCTGACCTCGGCGCGGGTGGGTCGCAGGTTGCGCTCCATCGAATCGAGCATCTGGGTGGCGGTGATCACCGGTTTGCCGTTGGTGACCGTGGCGCGGATGATGCGTTTCTGGATGGTCGGCCCCTGCGCCAGGCTCAGCTCCACCCCCAGGTCGCCGCGCGCGACCATGGTCCCGTCGGCGACCTCGATGATACTCGCGAGGTTCTCCACGCTGCGGCGGTTCTCGATCTTGGCGATGATGGGGATGTCCGCCCCCAGCGCCTCCAGGCGGGCGCGGATGTGGCGCACGTCGCCGGCGTCGCGGATGAACGAGGCGGCCAGGTATTCCACGTCGTTGGCGGCGGCGAACTCGAGGTCGCCCGCGCTGCCCGCTTCCATGGCGTCGAACACGCTGGGGTTTTCCGGCAGGTTGACACCCTTGTTGTCGCGCAGCAGTCCGCCGCGCTCGACCCGGCAGCGCACCGCACCGTCGGCCAGCGCGATCACCGACAGCTCGATGGTGCCGTCGTCGAGCAGGATGGGATCGCGCAGCTTGACGTGATCGGGCAGGCTGGGGTGGGTGATCGAGACGCCGTCGGCGTTCCCCGCGCGATCGTCGGTGTAGAGCACGAACTCGTGGCCGGCCTCGAGGCGGACGGAGCCGCCCTCGACGCGACCGGTACGGATCTCGCGACCGCGCGTGTCCACCATCGCGCCGACGTTGGCGCCCACCCGCTCGGCCACACGCCGGACCCGTTCGAGGCGCTCGGCATGGGTCTCGAGGTCGCCGTGAGAGAAATTGAGCCGCGCGACGTTCATGCCGGCGGCGATCATCGCGGCCAGCGTGTCTTCGTCGTCGCAGGCCGGTCCGATGGTGGCGATGACCTTGGTCTTGCGCGGTTGGCGTCGGCTGCTCACGCTCGCTTCCGTGGGTCGGGTAGGGTTCCCGGGCCGAGCAGTATAGCGGCACGCCGCGGGTGCCCGCAGCGGCCCCGCCGCCGTCGCGGTCGCGGCGGTTTTTGTGAACGGGTTCAAGAAACGCGGAAATGCCCGCATTACCGACGCCCGGCCGTGCTTGCGCGGCGCGCATCCTGGGCTACGCTGTGCGGGTCCGCAAACAACGATCACCGGGACCCAACGGCGCGCCACGACGCCGCCCGCCGCCGAGGGAGCGATACGAATGAATCATCGATGCCTGCGAGTGGGAGCAGGCGCGGTCGTGGTGTTGCTGGCCGCCTGCCAGACGGCCCCGATCGAGCCCGAGCCCGGTCCGCAGCAAGCCTTGATCGACCGCGGCCGCACACTGTTCTTCGAGGAGACGTTCGCCGGCAACGGGCGCACCTGCGGGAGCTGCCACCCGGTCGACAACAACTTCACCATCGAACCCCGGTTCATCGCCGGTCTCGACGCGAGCGATGCGCTGTTCGTCGCCGAGACGGTGCCGGCGCTCGCCGAGGGGTTCGAGAACCCGCGCCTGATGCGCGATTTCGGGTTGATCCTCGAGAACCTCGACGGCTTCGGCGACCTCGCCAACGTCTTCACCCAGCGCGGCGTGCCCCACACCCTGGGAATGCGCGCCTCGATCGCCTCCCGCGACGGCCCGCGCACCGGCTGGTCCGGCGACGGCGCGCCGCTCGACGGCTCGCTGCGGGCGTTTTCGGTGGGCGCCGTGATCCAGCACTTCACCCTCACCACGCGGCGCATCGCCGGCGTCGATTTCCGCCTGCCCGAGGCCGACGAACTCGACGCCCTGGAAGCCTTCATGCTCGCCCAGGGCCGCCAGGCGGACCTGGCGCTGCCGTTGCCGTTGAAAGGGCTGCGCGCGGCGCGTGGGCAGGAGATCTTCAACGATCCGACCTCCGGCAAGTGTTTCGGCTGCCACGTCAATGCCGGCGCCAACGCGAGCCCGCTGGTGTTCGGCCCCGGTGCCGGCAACCTGAACTTCAACACCGGCGTGGAGGCGTTGCCCGATCGTCCCTTCGATCGCAGCGGCGAGCGGGTGCCCGCCGACGACGGCTTCGGCGTGCCCGGCAACGGCGAGTTCAACACGCCGCCGCTGGTGGAGGCCGCCGATACCGCGCCGTTCTTCCACAACAACTCGGTCGACACCCTGGAGGGCGCGGTGGCGTTCTACAACGGCGATGCGTTCAACAACTCCCCGGCCGGTCAGTTGCTCGGCGGGGCGACCGGCGGACCCATCAACCTCGACGCCACCCAGGTCGAGGCGGTGGCGGCGTTCCTGCGCGTGATCAATGCGCTGGAGAACATCCGCCAGGCGCGCGAGTTGCTCGATGCGGTGCGCGCCAATCGCCGTTTGCCCGGACGGTTGTTCGACCAGCAGGCGCCGGTGGCGGTCGCCGAGATCGAGGACGCCATCGCGGTGCTCGATACGGTGGCGTTGCACCCGCGAGCGGTAGCGGCGTTGCGCGAAGCGCACCGGCGCGCGCGCAGTATCGGCAGCAGCACTTTCTCGCGCTCGCGCCTTGCCCGCGACGCGTTGCGCGCCCTGCGCGACGCCGAGGGCGACCTGACGGAGCTTTCCTCGTGAGCGCGCGTGCGACGCGTGCGATCCTGTGCGCGGCGGCGTTGCTGGTGGCCGGCGCGGCCGGCGCGCATCCCATGACCGAGAAATACCTGCCGGTCGACGCCTACCCGGGCTGGGATCGCGGCACCGACCTCGGTACGGTCCAGTCCATCACGCCTGGCGGCGCGATGGTGGTGCGCACCGACGCTGGCGAAGTGCGCACGCAGATCGCCCCGAGCACCCTGATCTGGCTGGACCGCTCGCGCTCGCAACAGGCCACGCAGGACGGGCGCGTGAGCGATATCCGCCCCGGGCAACGGGTCGAGATCAAGCGCCGGGACGGTTACTGCGTTTGGGTAAAGGTCGCCGTGCAGCCCTGAGGTTTAGACGCGGCGTTGCGGACGCGTTTGGGTAAAGGTCGCCGTGCAGCCCTGAGGCCTGGACGCGGCGCTCAACCGGGCGGCCAGTCATCGTCCTCGGCCGCGCCCTCCTGCTCCCAGCTGTACTGCTTGCGCGGCGCCCGCGGGTCGGCGTTGCGCAAGGCGAACGCGAGCGCGATGCCGATCGCCGCGCCGGCCAGGTGCGCTTCGAACGATACGCCCGGCACCCCGGGCAGGACGCCCCAGAGCGTTCCCCCGTAGAGGAAGAACACCGCCATCGAGACCGCGATGGCACGGGGTTCCCAACGCAACGCACCGACCACGAACACGAACAGCAGCAGGCTGAACGCCAGCCCGCTGGCACCGATGTGCCAGGCATCGCGGGCGAACGCCCACACGCCGAGCCCCGGCCCCAGGTATCCCGCCGGCAGCACCCAGCGTGCCGCGCGCGGATACACGTACAGCAACGCGGTGCCGAGCACGAGCAACGGTGCGCTGTTGGCGAACAGGTGGGCGAACGAGCCGTGTACCAGCGGGGCCGTGAGCACATGCACGAGAGTCTCGCCGCGGCGCGGGTACACGCCCAGGCCGACCAGGTCCAGTCCCGCCAGTGTTTCCACGACCTTCACCGCCCACAGCAGGGCGACGAAGCAGGCGCTCGCGATCAGCGCGCCGCGCAGGCGCACGAGTGCTCGCCGGGATGCGCCGCGGGCGAGGCGCCGGCGTGGAAACGGGCGAGGGGCGGCGGGCGGCCGCTCAGACGATTTTCATCCCGGCCGCGGCATTGACGGCGTCGGCCACCGATTTCAACGCGGCGTTGATCGCTTTTTCGACCGCGATCAGGCCCATGCCCTCGACGGTCAGCATCACGGTCTGGGTGGTGTTGCGGTGGATCTGCAGGATCGCCTTGGCCTGGCGGGCGTTGATCTTGCCGTCCGCGGCGAGCTTGGCGATGTCGATCAGCGACTGGCTCAGCTTCTTCAGTTCCGGGCGCCCGTAGTCCTCGACCTTGGGCCAGTCGCTCGCCAGCGACGCCTTCGCCGCATCCACCATGCTCTTCACGAGATCCGACAGCTTCAGGCTCATGTGCGCTCCTCCGGGTCAGTCGCCGCGCTTCTTGGCGACTTCGAGCTTGATGATGGCACCCCAGGCGGTGTTGAACAGGGTACGCAACGTGTCGATCGTGTCCTTCCCGAGCGCGCCGGCCTCGTGCACGGTGCGCAGTTCGTCCAGGCTGTCGAGCATCAGCTCCAGCTGTTTCTCGGTGAGGTCGTTTTTCTCGTGCGCCTGTGCGCGCACCCGCACGGCGCGCACGTCGACCTCGTAGTCATCGTAGAACTGGCGGTTGGCGTCGAAGTCGGCTTCCGGTTCGCCTTCGATGGTGGCGAGTCGCGTCAGGTGCGCATCCATGCGCCGCTGCAACTCCGTTGCCGCGCTGTCGATGTGCTCGTCGTAGCCGGAGACCAGCTTCACCGCGCAGGCGGTGAGCACGGGCAGCGACAGCAGCAGGATCGCCAGCAGGTGCCACGGATGCAGCGGATTTCGGGGCAGCGGGTTCATCGGGCGGGCGCTCCTCAGCCTGGTGGTCGATTCCGGTTTGGCGCGGCGATGGCCGTGGCCTCCCCAAGCCTAGTCGAGTTTCGCCGGGCGTCAAGGCGTCGCTGCGCAGGGCGGACCGGCGCGCAACGTCGATTTTTGCTGTAATGCCGGTCTTTGGCCGGAGCAGGTGCGATGGGCAGTCGCGGGTCCTCGAAGCGAGTCGCCGACGCGGTGGCGCGACCGCGCGATGCCGCAAGCCTCGTCGTGTTACGCGAACGCGCCGGTCGGCGCGAGGTGCTGATGGGGCGTCGGCGCAGCGCCTCGCGATTCATGCCCGACTTCTTCGTCTTCCCGGGCGGCGTGGTCGAGGCGGGAGATGCGCAGGCGCGACCGGCCTCGGAGCTCGGCCACGAGGCGCTCAGGACCATGGCCGTGGCCGGCCGTGCCCTGCGTGCGCGCGCGCTCGCCATGGCGGCGGTGCGGGAGACTTTCGAGGAGACCGGCCTGATCCTCGGCGTGCCGGGCGACGTCGGGCCGTGCCCACGCGGCACCTGGCGAACGCTGCGGGCGCTCGGGCTCGCACCCGCACTGGCCCGCCTCGACTACGTCGGGCGCGCCATCACGCCGACGCACATGCCGTTGCGCTTCCACGCGCGATTCTTCGTTGCGCGCGAGCGGTTCGTGCGCGGGCGGTTGCTCGAGGAGGAGGGCGAGCTGGCGGACCTCGGCTGGATCGCGCTCGCCGCCGTGCACGAGCGGCGACTCGCGCGGGTGACCGCGTTCATGCTCGAGCAGGCGGTGCGGGTGGTGGAGGCAACGGACTCGGCAGCCCTGGCGCGACCGGTGTTCGCGCAGCGCTCGCGCTCGGTCTACGTGCGCTATCTTCCGCCCGCCAACGCGTAGCGCGTGTCGAGCGCCGGTGAGCCCTGTGCTCTCACACGCCCTTCCTCGACCAGGTAGACCAGCGTGGC
>JBFJWO010000063.1:0-14204 GCA_041623575.1 Gammaproteobacteria bacterium | reverse complement strand
GCTGATGCGCGTCGTGGCGCTGGCGCTGGTCGCGAGCGGCGCCTCGCTGGTGTGGTCCGCGAGGCCCTGGCCATGACGCCGGCGGCGCTCCTCACCCGGCGCGCGGGCGCCGACACCCTAGCGCCGGCCGAGATCGTCGAACTGCTTGCGCAGGGTGTACTCGTCGGCGGCGACGTGTTCCTCCATGCGCCCGGCACGCGCTTCGAGGTCGGCGAACTTCGCCCTCAACTCGGCGAAGTCGATGTCTTCGTCGACGCCGCCGGCACCGGCACCGGCGTAGCGCGACGGGCGCTCGCCGAAGGCGCGGCGCGTCGACTCCATCAAGCGGTCCACGGCCGACTCGACCCGCCCGGGGTGTTTCACCCAGTACCAGGCGCCGATGAACGCCGCGATGGCGAGCGGTGCGCTCATGATGAACAACATCACGAAAGCGACGATCACGAAACCGCGCGGCACGCCGAAGCGTTGCGCGAGGCCGCGCACGGTGCGGCGGATCGGACCGTGGCCGTGGCCGTGCCCGCCGCCGCAACGCCGGCGATGAGAATGGTATCGGGTCATTTGTCTCTCCAGTCCGGCGTCTCGGCGTCGAGGATGGTCTCGAGCGATTCGATGCGCTCCTCGAGGCGGGCCGCCGCCTCCCGCAGGCGACGCAGCTCGCGCTGGTCGACCACGGTCTGGCCCTCGGCGGCACCGGCTTGTTTCATCTGTTTCCATTTGGTCAGGTAGTGGAAGAAGATCCACAACGGCGCCACCACCGCGAGAAAGATGATCAGTGGCACCGACAAGAATCCCAAGGCCTGCATGGCGCTGTCCGTTCAGTCGCGGATAAAGGTGTTCAGGCGGGGTCCTGGCGCCCGGCGAGGCGCGCCTTGATTTCGCGCAACTCCTCCTCGACGCCGTTCTCCGCCGCCAGGTCGGCGAACTCGTCTTCCAGGGTGCGCTCGCGGCCGAGGTCGTAGGACTCGGCGTCGGCCTCCAGCTCGTCGATACGCCGCTCCAGGGTCTCGTAGCGAGCCATCGCGTCGTGGATGCGCGCATCGTTCAGCGTACGGCGCACCGCGCGGCGCTTGCTGGCCGTGGCCATGCGGATCTCCAGCGCCTTCTTCTTGGCCCGGGCCTCGTTGAGCTTGGCCTGCAACTGTGCCAGATCGTCGTTGTACTTGGCCAGGCTTTCCTCCACCGCGGCCAGCTCGCCGCGCAGTTGCGCGGCCTGCTCCGCCAGCTTGCGCCGGGCGACCAGTGCGCCCCGGGCCAGGTCTTCGCGGTTCTTCGACAGCGCGAACTCGGCCTTCTCCTGCCACTCCTCGCCGGCCGCCTCGAGCCGGGCGAGCCGCCGCTCGATCGCCTTCTTGTCGGCGATGGTCTTCACCGAGGTCGAGCGCACCTCGACCAGCGTGTCCTCCATCTCCTGGATCATCAGCCGCACGGTCTTCTCGGGATCTTCCGCCTTGTCCAGCAGGGCGTTGAGGTTGGAATGCACGATGTCGGTCAGTCGGGAAAAGATGCTCATGGTCGCTGGTCCTCGAACGGTGGTTCCTGCGGCGGGAAGTATCACTAACCGTGCCACTTCTTAACATATTGATTTATCTGATTTTTCATATTTCCCTGATAAAAGTATTAGCGATATTAGCCATCTTTTCGCGATTCTGACTAGCGTTATTGTATAGTGCTTCCATGGCTGAACCCCTGCCGCCGCTGCTCGGCGAAGACCCGCTGTTCCTCGACGCGGTCGAGCGCTGCTCGCGCCTCGCCGGCGTCGATCGGCCCTGCCTGGTGGTGGGCGAGCGCGGCACCGGCAAGGAACTGTTCACCTCGCGCCTGCACTACCTCTCGCCGCGCTGGAACGGGCCGCTGGCCAAGGTCAACTGCGCGGCGCTCGGCGAGTCGCTGCTCGAGTCCGAACTGTTCGGTCACGAAGCGGGCGCTTTCACCGGCGCGCAGCAGCGCCGCGCCGGCTATTTCGAGCACGCCGACGGCGGCACGCTGATCCTCGACGAGATCGCCGACGCCTCGCTGGCCGTGCAGAGCAAGGTGTTGCGAGTCGTCGAGTACGGCGAGTTCCAGCGGGTCGGCGGGTCGGCGACCCTGCACGTGGA
The DNA here is from genome assembly GCA_041623575.1 of Gammaproteobacteria bacterium. Taxonomy (GTDB): domain Bacteria; phylum Pseudomonadota; class Gammaproteobacteria; order JAHELT01; family JAHELT01; genus JAHELT01. The sequence continues at coordinate 12,108 of JBFJWO010000063.1, read as the reverse complement.
CGTGCGCGTCATCGCGGCCACCAACGTCGACCTGCCGGCTCTCGCCGCGGACAACCGCTTCCGGGCCGACCTGCTCGACCGCCTGGCCTTCGACGTCATCACGCTGCCCCCGTTGCGCGCCCGCAGCGGCGACATCCTGCCGCTGGCGGAAGCGTTCGCCGTGCAGGTCTCGCACGCGCTCGACATGGAAGCCTTTCCCGGCTTCTCGGCGCGCGCCCGCCAGACCCTGCTCGGGCACGCCTGGCCAGGCAACGTGCGCGAGCTGCGCAACGTGGTCGAACGCTCGGTGTTCGCCGCGCTGGCGCACGGCGGGCCCGTCGACGAGGTGGTGATCGATCCGTTCGACAGCCCCTGGCGACCCCCGCCCCGCCGCGGCAAACCGCACCCCGCGCCCGAAGAGGTCCCCGCCGAAGCGGCGGCCGGCTTCGCCGAATCGGTGGCGACCTACGAACGCCGCCTGCTGCAATCGGCACTGCAGGCCACCCGTCACAATCAGACCGCCGCCGCGCGCCGCCTGGACCTCGGCTACCACCAGTTCCGCCGCCTGCTCAGGAAGCACGCGCTGGGCGCCGGCGGCTGAAGTGTCCTGGCAAGGATTCCGGCCCGGCCGGGCAGGGATTGTCCTGACCCCTTACTAAGCAAATTCCCTAAAGGATGGCCGCGGATTTCCGCTAAGCAGGACGGGGCAGACGCGTCGCGCCTGTCGTCCAGCAGCACGGGATTCGATCGGGCGCCAGGCAAGGTATCCCCGGCGCCCCACGACGAGAACGCTCGATGCCGGTACTGTCGATCCGCAACATCCTGCTTGCCCAGTGCCTGGTTGCAACCCTCGCCGCGGCGCTGCCGCTGCTGCCCGCCCTGCTGGCCGGCACCGAACTGGGCCGGCAACACGACGAGCAGGCACACGCCCTCGACAAGGCGCGCGCCGTCGCCGATCTTTCCGCTGCGCTGACCCGGTCCGGCGCCCGCCGCGAGCACCGGCTGCTCGCGGCACTCGCCGCCGAGACCCGCCCGATTCCCGACCGCGCCCCGGTGGAGGCGGCGATCGAGCGCCGCCTGCGCGGACTCGCGACGCTCGTCGGGAGCGGCCGCCTCGATGCGCTCTATCGCGACTTCGCCGCGGCCAACCGCGTTTTCGAGCAACAGGCCTGGGTCGCGGGCGCAGCCACCGCCCGCCTCGGGGCCGCCCTCGAGGGGGTAGCGGCGGATTCCGCCCCCGGCCACGGCCAGGTTGTCTTGCGCCGCGAGGAAGCCCTCGCCCGGGCGTCGCTGGCACACGCCGCAACAGCCGTCGAGGAAGCGAGTGCGCAATTGCTGGAAACGATCGAAGGCGTGGCGGCCGAGGCGAGCGCCGGGGGCGCGGCTCGCCGCGACGAGGCGCACGCCACCCTGGCCCGGGCGCGCTACGTCGGCGGGTTCGTGCTGCTCGGCGTCATCGTCGTGATGAGCTGCTGCGCCGCGGCCGCCTGCCGCTTGCTCGGTGGCCCGCTGCACGAGGTCGTGCATGCGCTGCACGAGGTCGCCGCCGGCGACGGTGACCTCAGGCGCCGGCTCGTGCCGCCCCGCGTCGCGGAGCTTGCCGCGCTGGCGCGTGAGTACAACGCGTTCGCGCACACCATGCACCAGCTGGTGGGCGACGTCGCCGAGGGGATCGGGCAGGTCCTCCAATCGGTCGATCGATCGGTCAGCGCCGCGCGGCGCTCGGGCGGCGAGCTCGAAGCCCAGGAACGGGGCACCGCGGAGATTGCAGCGGCGATCGCCGAGATCGGGACCAGTGTCGCCGAAGTCGCCGAACGGGCCGGGGCGGCCTCGCACGCCGCGGCCAGCGCGCAACGCCAGGCCGGCGACGGCGGACACCTGGTCGAACAGTCGGCCCGGGCGGTGCTGGCGCTGGCCGCGGAAGTCGAGCAGGTCGGCGCCATTCTGGAGCGCGTCGCCGCCGACAGCGAAAACGCCGGCATGGTCCTCGCAGTGATCGAGGACATCGCCGACCAGACCGGCCTGCTGGCACTGAACGCGACCATCGAGGCGGCGCGCGCCGGTGAGCAGGGACGGGGGCTCTCGGTCGTCGCCGCAGAGGTCCGCTCGCTCGCTCGGCGCGCCGGCGACTCGGCCCACGAGGTCCGCGATCTCGTGCAGCGCCTGCAGCGCGGCACGAAGGCAGCGCGCAACGCCGTCCGGCAGGGCCGCGCCCAGGCCGAGCGGAGCGTGACAGCGACCGCGACCACGCGCGAGGCGCTGGCGGCAATCGACGCGGCGGTGAGCACCATCGGGACCCTGAATGGGCAGATCGCCACGGCAACCGACCATCAGCTCGCGGCCGTCGACACGCTCGAGCAGGAGATCGGCGAGATCGCCGCGGCCGCGAGTCGCACGGCCGCACGCACGCGCACGGGGGCATGCGCCGGCGCGCAGCTGGCGGCATCGGTGCAACACCTCGAGTCGGTCGTCGAGCGCATCCGCGCGTGAGCGCCCGGCGTCAGTCCCGGCCCCGGAGCCATGCAGCCCCGGTCCCCGCCATCGGTACGCGGGCGATCCTTACCTTCGCCCATCAGCCGGGCGACGGGCCGGCGGGAGACCGGGTGAGGAAACAGTGGACGCGCCCGGATTAATTTGGGAATATCCGCCCAAACACTAACAGCAGCTCGCCGCGCCGGACACCGAACGTTCCGGCGGGCGTCCGGCGCGAGGCAACAGGACGTCGACGGCGCGCAGATCAGGATTGAGGAGAGTCGCAAATGCCGATTGCCGCAGCCCTCCGGCTACTCGCCGGGCCGCGCGCAAGTCAGGCCGGGGCCGGCATCCCGCTGGAGCACAGCCTGCGCCTCGCCAGCAAGTGGGCCTATACCACCCGGCGCATCAGCCGCGAGCGCGCCCAGATCCTGATCACCGGTGGGTCGCGGCCGCAGGCCGGCGATCTGATGCTCGCCCGGGTCGGCCACGTCGAGCCCGGGGCGGCGCTGCTGCTCGCCAGCGGCGACAGCAGCACGCTGTTCGAGGGAGACCTCGTGGTCGTGGTCTACGGCGACCGTGGCGCCGCGCGCTGCGCCGACGACCCCGAGGCCGCGGCTGCGCTCGCCCCCTGTCACCTGGTGGCGACGGGCGGTATCGCGGCCTGCCCGAGCGAACAGCACCCTGCCCCGCGGACCAGCACCCGGCTCGAGCCGCTCGGCCTGGTGGCGGACCACGAGGGCGAGCGTCTGAACCTGCGTGTCGCCGCGCTCACCGCCCGCCACTCGGGACAACGCCCGCCGGTAATCGCGGCACTGGACGGTTCCCTGCACGTCGGGCCGGCCGCCGGCGCGGCGCCGCTGGTCAGCGGGTTCTGCGCGGCGGGCCTCAGTGCCGGCGCAGCGCGACTGGTGGTGCCCGAGCAGTCGCCGCGCGACGTCTCACTGCGCGAAGCCGGTGCGTACCCGGTGCTCGACCTCACCGACGCCGGCATCTGCTCTGCGCATCGCCAGGACCCGGCCCGCGTGGAGCGGGCCCTGAACGCGCTGGTCGGGCACCTGCACCACGCCGCAGTCGACCTCGTCGTGCTCGACGTCGGCCTGGGACTCGCGCACGCGGAGGCGGCGACGCTGGTGCGCTCGAGTTGCTTCAAGGCCCTGGTCGACGCGGTCGTGCTCTCGGCCCCGGACGCGGCCAGCGCGCTGGTCGGCGTCGACTGGCTGCAGCGCCACGGCTTCGCGGTGAGCGCGGTGACCGGGGCGGTCGCCGAGTCGCCGGGCGATGCGCTCGAGGTGGGCGACGAATCGGGCGCGCGCGTCTTGCGCACCGGGCAACTGGGCGACCCGCGCGTCGCCGCCGGGATCCACGCCGCGCTGGGCGGTGCTGGCGGGCTGAGGGGCGCCGGCTGACGCCCTTATACTGCGCTCGTCGACACGAGACTGCAGCGAGGCCGCAATGGCGTTCGACGAGAGACTCGCCGCCCGTATCCGCAAGGTGCTGGCCGGCCAACCGGGCGTGGCCGAGATCCGGATGTTCGGCGGCCTGTGCTTCACGCTGCACGGCAACATGGTGTGCGGCGTCGCGGGCGAGGAGTTGATGTTACGCGTCGGCCCCGAGCGCCAGGCGCAGGCACTGGGCCGGCCCCACGCGCGGGCGATGGATTTCACCGGGCGCCCGATGAAAGGGTTCGTCACCGTCGCGCCGGCGGGCCTGGCGACCGCTCGCGACCTGCGTCGCTGGATCGACCTGGGCCGCGATTTCGTCGCCGGGCTGCCGCCGAAAACGTCTCGCCGCACGTCGCCCCCGGAAAAGAAACCGGCGGCGCCCGGCATCGGCGCCGGGCGTCGTCGGGCCGCGCCCGGGTTCATCGGTTTTCCGCCGCAGACCCTGCGCTTCCTCGCCGACCTCGAGTCCCACAACCACAAGGCCTGGTTCGAGGCTCACCGCGACGACTACCAGCGGTTCTACGTCGCCCCGGCGCTGGCCTTCGTCGAAACCCTGGGGCCGCGGCTGAAACCGGTCTCGCGCACCCTGAACTACGCCGCACGCATCAACGGATCGCTGTTCCGGGTCAACCGTGACGTGCGTTTCGGCCAGGACAAGACCCCCTACAAGGCGCACATCGACCTCTGGTTCTGGGAGGGCGAGCAGCGCGGCTGGGACACGCCGGGCCTGTTCCTGCGCCTTGCCCCGGGCCGACTGACGCTCGGCGCGGGTGTGCACCGTTTCGGCAAGGCGGCGCTGGCGCCCTACCGCGAGGCGGTGCTCGACAAGCGCCGCGGTCCGCGACTCGTTCGCATCCTCGACCAGATCACCGCCGCCGGGCCCTACGCGATCGGCGGCGAAACGCGCAACAACGTGCCCCGCGGCTACGATGCCGGGCACCCGCGGGCGGAATTGCTGAAGCACGACGGGCTGTTCGCCTCGCTGGAGCAACCGCCGCCGCCTGAACTGGCCGAGGCCGGGTTCACCGACTGGTGCCTCGCGCACTACCGCGCTCTGGCGCCGTTGCACCGCTGGTTGCTGGCACTCGCGAGCGAACGCAGCGAGACGCCGGCCTAAGGCCGCCTCAGGTAGGCAGCGGACCCAGCAGGGTCAGGGTGTTGCCGTCCGGGTCATCGAAAGCGGCCAGCGTGCCGCCCCAGGGCTGCGCTTGCGGCGGCCCGCGAAAACGCACGCCCCGTTCGCCGAGACGTCGATAGGTCGCCTGCAGATCGTCGACCTGCAACGAGACGCCGAGAAATCGCCCGACCAGCGCCTCGCCCTCGGCATCGCCGGTCGCCACGCGCTCGACCCCGAAGCACGGGCCGCCGAGGTCGAACTCCGCCCAGCCCAGCTCGGCGTCCCTGTAGCGCGCCGGCAAGCCGAGCACGTGCTCGTAGAACTCGCAGGCGGCCTCCCAGTCGCGGACGAAGACCCGTACCGCGTAGAGCTTCAACGCCCGCCCCCGCCGTCAACCGGCCGCCGCCACCGGTGCCGCGGCGAAGCGCGTCTCCTGTTCGCGCCGCGCCCGAACGGCCTCCAGGGACTCGTCGACCCGCACCTGCGACCAGCGCACGACGCTGCCGGCCGCCACCGGGGCCTGCAGCACCGCGTCGTGGGCCAGCCCGATCGGCAGCGCGCCCTCGGCCAGCGACGTCGCCGCCGGCAGCAGCTTGCCGTACACCATGTAGCCACCCTCCCCGTCGAGGCGCTCCCCGGGGGCCAGGTCCCGCTTGGCGCAGGCCACCGCGTCGCCCGTGAACCCGCGGCTCGCCCCGGTCGCCCGGCCCAGCAGGGCCGCCGACAGGATCGAGACGTTGAGTTCCAGCCCGATCAGGTGAAAGGGCTTGTACATGGCCGAGTAGCGGCCGCTGGCGTCGGTGTTCATCCCGTACTGGCGGAAACAGGCGGCCGCGTAGTCGTTGGGCGCCTCGATCACGACGTAGACGCCCCAGCGCAGGTCGCGCGCCACGGGGCGCCCGTCGCGCTCCAGCGACGACACCACCTCGACCTGCCCGCTCGCGTGCAACACCCCACCCTCCTCGCGCGGGCGCAGCACGTGCGCGAGGTCGTCCATGCCGCAGGGCGGAAACGCCAGCCCGTCCGGCGGCGGGCTGAGCCCGGTGGCGTTGGCGATGGCCGCCATCTCGATGGCCGACTTGGTGCCGTCCATGAACGAGCAGAACATCTGGCTGTTCATGCCGGCGGCGCGGGCCTGCTCGGCGCTGAGACCGTAGTGCTCCCAGACGCCGTCCGGCGTCATCGCGTGATAAGCCGGCAGGTACTTGGTGCCCTTGCCGGCGGCCACCACCGAAAAGCCGCAGGCGCGCGCCCACTCGACCATCTCGCAGGTCAGCGCGGGCTGATCGCCGTAGGCCATCGAATACACCACCCCTGCCTGGCGCGCCTGCGCCGCAAGCAGCGCGCCGGCGAGTACGTCCGCCTCCACGTTGACCATCACGACGTGCTTGCCGGCGGCGAACGCCGCGCGGGCGTGGGCGATTCCCGCTGCCGGGTTGCCGGTGGCCTCGACCACCACGTCGACATCGTCGCGCGCGATCATCGCCGGCGCGTCATCGGTGAAAGCGCTCGCCGCAACGAGCGAGGGCGACCAACCGACCGCCGCACAGGCGGCGCGCGCGCGCGCCGGGTCGAGATCGGCGATGGCGCTCACTTCGAGCCCGGGCGTGCTCGGTACCTGGCTCAGGAACATGGAGCCGAACTTGCCGGCGCCGATCAGGCCCACCCGCACCGCACGGCCGGCGGCAGCCCGCTGCAGGAGTTCTTCGTAGACGTACATCGGCGCTCCTCAGGCGGCAGTGCTGGCCGCCGGCGCCAGTGCCTGCAGGCAGTCGTCGGCCAACGGTTCGATGGGGGCGAAGTCGCGGTGCGCGATCCACTCGGCGCGCTTGAAGCGGCGGATGTGGTTGTCGACGTGACACAGCGACAGGTAGACGATGGTGCGTCCGAACGGGCTGATGTTCGGCGGGCTCGCGTGCACCAGCAGCGAGGAGAACACCAGCATGCTGCCCGCGGGGCCGGTGGGTGCCGCACAGCCGCCGCGCTCGGCCAGGCGCGTGACGGTCTCCCGGTCGAGCGTCCACAGCGGGTAGCTGGTGGTTTCGAGATCGTGCCCGGCCGGCAGCACGCCGGTGCGGTGGCTGCCGGGAATGAACAGCAGCGGCCCGTTGGCGGCGCTCACTTCGTCGAGGAACACGGCGATGTTCATCGCCCGTGGCTCGGGCATGTCGTCGTCGCGTTGCCAGGTGCCGTAGTCCTGGTGCCACTGCCACACCTCGCCGTCGAACGCCGCCTTCGCGTTGACCTTGAACTGGTGCATGTAGACCGGCCCGTCGAGCAGCTGCATCACCGGCTCGAGCAGGCGCGGATGGCGAGCGAGGCGGCGGAAGGCTTCGTGGTAGGTGTGGGCGGCGAACGCGGTGCGCGGGACGCCCGACGCCTCGCGCCACACCTCCTCGCGCTGCATCGCGTAGACTTCCTCGGCCGCACTGTGCAGCACGCCGGCCTCGGCCGGTGAGAACCGGCCCGGGAAGAACAGGTAGCCCTGCTCCTCGAAGCGGGCCAGGTCGGCGTCACTCAATCGCATGGCCGGCGTCTCCTCGGCGTCTCTTTTGGCGTCACCACTCGTTGCGCAGCTGGCGCAATTTCACGAACACGGTCTTCTCGTCGGGCTCCTCCGGCAGGTCGGGGAAAGCCTCGCGCAAGCGGGCGATCAGCGACGGGCTGTGCAGCCGGAAGAACGTGTTGATCTCTTTCTCCAGCGCCAGCGACGATACCAGCGCCGAATCCGGGTCCTGCTCGCGCACCTCCTCCAGCAGGCTCGCGGCGCGCGCGTTGTCGGGCTCGCGATCGAGCGTGAAGCCGAGGTTGTTGGCGATGTAGTCGTGACCGGGGTAGACCAGGGTAGCGTCGGGCAACCGGGCCAGCTGCGACGCGAAGGTGTGGTACAGCTCGTTCGGGTGGCCGCCGTTGTGACAGTTGCCGGCGCCGGCGTTGAACAACGTGTCGCCACAGAACAGCGCCGGGGTCTCGGTGTGCGAGAGCAGGCAGACGTGGCTCATGGTGTGCCCGGGCGTGTCCAGGCTCTCGAGCTCTACCGTCTTGCCGACGCGCACGACGTCGCCCGCCGTGAGCCCGCGGTCGATGCCGGGGATCTTGTCGGCGGCATTGGCGTGCGCCAGCAGCCTGGCCTTGGTCGCCGCCAGCATCGCACGGTTGCCGCCGGTGTGGTCGCCGTGCTCGTGGGTGTTGACGATCTGGGTGATCTCCCAGCCGCGCTCACGCGCTTTCGCGAGGCACTTGCGATGATCCAGCGGGTCGACGGCCAGCGCCTCCCCGGTCTCCGGGCAGGCGATCAGGTAGTTGAAGTTGCGGTACGCGTTGGCTGTCCAGATCTGTTCGACGATCACCGCCCGCTCCCCCGGCTGCGCAATGGCGTCGATTCTAGCACCTGGCGTGCGCTCGCCGTTGCGGTAGCGCGATCCACGGCGTAGCAACGTATGATTGGATTCCCGACCCCTGGCCACCGAGAGCAGAGGTGCCGACGCCAACCGCTCAGCACGGACGTCGCAGGGTAAGACCAGCGATGCGCCCCCCCGGACGCCGCACGGGGGCGGCGTTTCGCGTTTATGCCGTCGCCGCGGCGCTCACTTTGTCGATCGTGTTCGGGGTTCGGTTCCTGCGCTGGGCCGGGCCGCCCGGGGAACCGCCGGTCGTTGCGCAGGAGGTGGCCGCGGTAACGCACACGCCGCCGCGCACTCCGTTGCCGCCTGGCGGCGGGCCACCGCACGCTTCACCGCGTGCGCGCCTGCAGGCGCTGCTGAGCGCAGGGGAATCAGAGGCCGCGGTCGCGCTCTACGACCGCGCCTACCTCACCGCCAGCGCAAGCGAGACCGAATCGCTGCGGCGCGCGCTCGTCGACCATGCCTCCACCCTGATCCAGCAGCGGCGCCTGGCACGCAGCAGCGCGCTGCTGAGCCGCTACCTGGCGCTGTTCTATCGCGATGCCGACGCCTGGTTCGTGCTCGGCCAGGCCTACCGGGAAGCCGGGCTCTACCGCCCGGCGATCGAAGCGTTTGCCAATGCGCACCTGTACGAGGAGCGCGCCGCCGTGCGGCGCATCGTCGGGCTGCAACTGAACTGGACCATCAGCCTGTACGTGCAGCAACTCGAGGAGTTCCGCCGCCCCGGCGACATCGTGTCGCTGTTCAGCTTCCTGGTGCTCGCGCAGCCGGACAACCCCTACCACTACCTGTCACTGGCGAGCGCCTTCCGCTCGGTCGGCCGTGACAGCGACGCGCTCGGGCACCTGGCCTACGTGTCGCAGGATGCCAGCGTCGGCGAGCGCGCCCGCGAGATGATGGACGAGATCCTGAGCCGACCCGCGCCGTAGCGGGGCTTTTCAGACGGCGGCGATGCGCTCGCCGTAGATGCGCCGCGCGTTGCCCGCGGCGATCAGCGCAACGATCTCCTCGGCGTCGTCCTGCGCGCACAGGCCTTCGCGCAACCAGGCATGCAGTCGCCGGCCCAGCGCCCGGCGAAAGCTGCGCTGGCCGAGGTAGTAGAGTTCCGCCAGCCCGAAGGCATCGGAGCTGTACAGCTGCTTGAAGAACGGCCCCATCTCCATCGCCTCGGCGAGGATGACGTCGGACCCCGGGGCGGCGAAATTCATGATGAAGCCGACGTCGTAGTAGACGTTGGCGAAGATCTCGGCCAGCCACGCGGCCTGGCGCTGGAAGGGATAGTTGTGCAGCAGCGTGACGGCCACGCCGTGCTCGTCCATGGCGCGCAGGAAGTCGGTGAAGCGGGTCGGATCGCAGGCCTGCATGTAGATGTCGGGGTCGCCCACGCCGACGTGCACCTGCAGCGGCAAGCCGCGCTCACGGCACAGATCGGCGGCCACCCACAGCCCGTGGCGGATCACGTCCACCTCGTCGAGTCGCGGCTCGGCGCCCGCCGAGCGCACCAGCCAGCGCCCCGCGGCTGCGGTGACGGCCTGGCGCGACGGGCGGGCCTGATCGATGGCGAAGGTCGCGCGGTAGGCGACGATGGTCTTGAGCCCGACCGCGTCCGCCGCGCGCGCCGCCAGCCGATCGGCGAACGCTTGCGGGTAGGCCTGCGCGCTGACGCCGCCACGGGCGACTTCCTCGGCGACCGCTTCGATGCGCACCACCTCGAACGCCGGACAGCCGGCCAGCTCGGCCATTTCGGCGCAGCCGGCGATCTCGTCGCTGCGGTGCCCGGTGTCGATCAGCAGCGCGGCGAGGCCGCTGGCGCGCAGAAACCGCCGGTTGACCTCGGCGGCGCCGAGCGCCCGGCGTCGATCGAGGTAGGCCTGCGCCGGGCACAGCGGCTGGAGGTCCAGCACCGGCGCGCATTCGCGCCGGATCGCGAGTCCGAGCGGTTTCTGGAACTGGCTGGTGCCGTGCGGCGCGGGCCGGAAGCTCTCGCTCATCAGCGCTTCGAAGCCGGGCCGGTCGAGATCCGCGGTCACGACCCCGTGGCAGTGGTGGTCGATCAGCGCGGCCCCCTGCAGCGCCTCAATAGGCAAGCGCGTATCTCCGGCACAGCTCGGCCGGTTCGGCCCCGGCGAACATCGCGAGTTCCTTGCGTTTGACGGCGAGGTAGGCCTGCTGCATCACGGGCGTGAACCAGCCGCTCACCACCGCGTCCGCCTCGAGTGCGGCGAGCGCTACCTCCAGCGTTTCCGGCAGCGCGCGCAGGCCTCGCGCGGCGCGCTCGGCGGCGTCGAGGTCGGCCGGATCGCGGTCGAGCAGCGCCGGCGGCGGCAGCCGGTCGCGAATGCCCTCGAGACCGGCCCGCACCAGCGCCCCGATCGCGAGGTAGGGGCTGGCGGTGGCGTCGGTGGGGCGGAACTCCAGGTTGAACGCCGGCCCGCGCCGGGCCGCCTCGCGCACCGGCGAGGGGCAGATGCGCACCGCTGCCTCGCGGTTCTGCACGCCGACCGCGTCGAAGCCGCAACTCCAGTGGTGCGGCCCCAGACGCAGGTACGACACCGGACTCGGCGCCGTGAACGCGACCAGCGCCGGCAGGTGGCGCACGATACCGGCGACGAACTGCCCGGCCACCTCGCTCAACTCGCCGGCCGTCGCCGGGTCGTAGGTGGCGGGCCGGCCCTCGCCGTCCCACAGGCTCAGGTGGATGTGACAGCCGTTGCCCACTGCCTGCGGGGACGTCTTGGGCGAGAAACTCGCGCGCAGCCCGGCGCGGCGCGCGACTTCTTTCACGACCTCGCGGGTGATCAGCCCCCGATCGGCGCCGGCCAGCCCGCTCGCGGGCGCGCAGCTCACCTCGTACTGGTTGACCCCGAACTCCGGCTCGACCGTTTCCAGCCCCACCCGCGCCTGCAGCAACGCGGCGGTCACCTGGCGCAGCAGCGGCGCCTGGCTGCGGGCGGCATCGAGACTGAACGGGGCCGCCCACTCGACCGCCTCGCCGGACAGGGTGAACTCGCTCTCGAAGCTGGTCTTGAGCGTCAGCCCGGTGTGCTCGTAGAGATCGGCGAGGGCCTGCTTGAGGAAGCTGCGCGTGCAGCATTCCCAGGGCCGACCGTCGGCCAGCAGCGAATCGCAGATGACGAAATGCAGCGGCCCCGCGTCGGGGCCGCAGTCGACGCGCGTCTCGGTGTCGAGGTCCGGTGTCTGGCGCACCTCGTCCATCGGCCCCCAGGGGTTGTCGGCGATGTCCTCGAAGGGCGTCAGCGCCTGGCCGGCCAGCGCCCAGCCGAGCCCGTGCTCGCGCCGTCCCGGGAACTCGCGGCTCGGCACGCCGCGCGTGCGCGACAACCCGACCAGGTCGTTCCACAGCAGGTAGACGATTTCTTCTTCCAGCATCGGCGTCTCCATGTTGACCCGCCGCGAGCGCGTTCGCACGCGGGCGCCTCGATGATACCAAGCACGCGTCGTCGCGTGCGGCGGCGGCGCGGGGCTTTAACGGGCGGGCGAAACAGTCCATCCTGTGCGCCTTCGGCCTGCGAAGCACCCTGGAAACAACGAAAATCCAACGGCTGTCGCCGTCGACAGCCCGGCCACGCAAACCCATGCAACAGACACCCGCCGACAGCAGGCCGCGCCGGGCGCGGCTGACCGGGCGCCTGCCGCCGGGCGCCCTGTTCGGCAGCCTCGTGGTGCTGGT
>JBFJWO010000062.1:0-14204 GCA_041623575.1 Gammaproteobacteria bacterium | reverse complement strand
TCGAGCCGCGGCTTGGCGGCCGCCGCGCTGTTGATGCTGGTGAAACCCTGGTCGAGCAGGAGCTTGACGTACTTCATGGTCTGCAGCGTGTGCTCCTCGACCGGGATGTCGCCGAGGCCCTCGAGCGTCGCGGTGTTGACGAAGCTCGGATGGGCGTGCGCTTCGACCAGGCCCGGCATCAGGGTCGCCCCGGCGCCGTCGATCACTTGCGCCTCGTCGCGGCCCACGCCGGCGCCTTCGCGCGCGATCTCCTTGATGCGGTTGCCGCGAATGCGCACTTCGCCGAGAAAGGGTTCGTCGCCCGAGCCGTCGATGATCTGGACGTTGCTGAACACGGTGTCTGGCATGGCTTCCTCCATCGGATTCGTTGCTGCGCCGGCCGGTCCTCGCGCTCTCGCGCCGGCCATGCGGGGCCGACCGGCTTATTCGCCCAAGCCTAATCCCATCAAATGGGCAGCGCAAGGCACCGTCCGCCAGGCGTCAGGTGCGGATGGCGAGGTCGTCCGCGTCGAAGAAACACAGGTTCTGCTCGTCGAAGGCGAGGCCCACCCTCGCCCCCGGCGCGAGGTCGATGTCGCCTACGTGACGGACCGTCAGCACGCCGAGGTCGCGGCACTCGACGTACAGCATGACGTCGGCGCCGAGGTACTCCGAGATCTCCACCGTGCCGTCGCAATGGCCCTCGCCCGGCGCGACGATCCCGATGTGCTCGGGGCGCGCGCCGAGCTTCACCGGCACCCGCCCGCTCGCGCGGTGCACGAAGGCACCGTCGCGGTGCCCGGGCAGGCGAAACCGGTCGCCTTCGCCCGTGCAGGGCATGACGTTCATCTTCGGGCTGCCGATGAACTGCGCGACGAACAGGCTGTCGGGCGTTTCGTACAAGGCCCGCGGCGAGCCCACCTGCTCCACGCGCCCGGCCTGCAGCACCACGATCTTGTCGGCCAGGGTCATGGCCTCGACCTGGTCGTGGGTGACGTAGATCATCGACGCGTTGAGGCTCTGGTGCAGCTTGGCGATCTCGAAGCGCATCTCCACGCGCAACGCCGCATCGAGGTTGGACAGCGGCTCGTCGAACAGGAACGCCACCGGCTCGCGCACGATGGAGCGCCCGATCGCGACCCTTTGGCGCTGCCCGCCGGAGAGATCCCTGGGCAGGCGCTCGAGGTAGTCGTTCAGCTTGAGGGTCTGCGCGGCCTGCGCCACCTTGCGTTCGATCTCCGCTTTAGGCGCGCCGGCCGTCTTAAGCCCGAAGCCCATGTTCTGGCGCACCGTCATGTGCGGGTAGAGCGCGTAGGACTGGAACACCATCGACAGCCCGCGACCCGACGGCGGCAGGCCGGTGACGTCGCGCCCGTCGATCTCGATCGTGCCGCGGCTGGTCTCCTCCAGCCCCGCGATCATGCGCAGCAAGGTCGACTTGCCGCAGCCCGACGGGCCGACGAAGATCACCAGTTCGCCGTCCTCTATGTCGAGGTCGACGCCCTTGATGACCTGGGCGTCGCCGAACCATTTCTCGACCGCCTGCAGCTTTATCCGGGCCATTCGGCCGGCTCCTTGTGGTTCTTGCCCCGTTTGCGCGCCGGGCGCATCGCGCCGCCGCGAGCCGGCGGGGCGGGATCGCGTTTCGCTCGCGCGCGGTTGCTCACGCTAACCCTTGACGCTGCCCGCGGTGAGTCCCTGCACGAGGAACTTCTCGAACCACAGGAAGATCACCAGGATCGGCACGGTCGCGATCACCGCGCCCGCCATCAGGTGCTGGCGCGGTACCTCGGAGGAATTCAGCGCCACGACGCCGCGGCTCAGCGTGAAGATCGCCGGGTCGTCGAGGAACATGAAGGCGAACAGGAACTCGTTCCAGGCGATCATGAACACGTAAAGCGACACCGAGGCGAGCGCCGGCACCGCCAGCGGTATGGTGATCTGGCGAATCACGCCGAGGCGCGACAGCCCGTCCATCAGGCCCGCTTCCTCGAGTTCCGCGGGCAGGCCGCGGAAGTACCCTTGCAGCATGTACAGCGCCACCGGGATGGTGGTGGCGGGATAGACGATCAACAGGCCCCACAGGGTGTTGCGCAGGCCCAGCTGGCTGAACACGGCGTAGAGCGGGATCACCAGCACGATCGCCGGCACCATGTAGATCATCAGGATCGAGCGCGAGAGCAGCGCGCGCCCGCGGAAACGCAACCGCGAGACCGCGTAGGCGCCGGGCACGCTCACGGCCAGCGTGATGAGGACGGTGGCCACCGACACGACGCTCGTGATCCACAAGAAGCGCCCGAAGTTGTACTGCGTGAACAGCTCCACGTAGGAGCGCAGCAGCACGCCCACGCCCTGCTCCAACGAGATCGAGTAATCCAGCGGGTTGGCGAGCAGCGCCTGCTGGCTCTTCAGGCTGGTCATGACCATCACGTAGAACGGCAGGGCCACGATGACCGTGAAGAACACGAAACCCACGCCGATGGCGATGCGGATCAGGCCTTTCTCGAAATCGTAGCGCGACATCGGCGCGAGCGGCGTGTCGTGCAACGTGGCCCGATTGGCGGCACCGCAAACGGCGGCGAAGGCCAGCACCAGCACGCCCTGCCACAGCGGCGCGGTGTCCAGCCCCAGCCCGAACGGCTGCGCGAACGTGAGCACCATCAATGCGATCAGGCTCACCAGGGCCGAGATGCCCGCGCTCGCGCCACGCCGCGCCTTGGCCGGGTGCGCGAACAGCGCCGCTGCCCCCAGCGCGCCCGCGAGCGCGGCCGTGCCGAGCGGCGGCGAGGCGGGCGCGCCGCTCAGCAACATCAGCAGCACGCCGAGCACCAGCATCCCGAGCGCGCCCCAGGCGAGGCCGGCGAGCAGGGCCAGCACGGCGCCGTGGCGCAGCGCCCTCACAAGCCCTCCTCTTTCGGGCTGAAGCGGAAGTAGAGCACCGAGAAGGTGAACAGCACCGCGAACACCACCACCGCGACGGCGGCCCCGGCACCGAGGTTGGATACCGCGAACGCCTGCTCGTAGACGTTCACCACCAAAGTACGCGTGCCGGCAGCGCCGCCGGTCAGCAGGAAGATGTCGTCGAACTTGTTGAACGTCCAGATGAAGCGCAACAGGAACAGCACCGAGAGAATGCCCGCGAGCTGCGGCAGCGAGATGTACCAGAACTGCTGCAGCGGCGAGGCACCGTCCATCTCGGCCGCTTCGTACATATCGGCGTTGATCGACTGCATGCGCGCGAGGATGAACAGGAACGACAGGGGAAAATAGCGCCAGGCCTCGAAGGCGATGACGGTGGTGAGCGCCAGCGGGAACGCCAGCTCGATGCCGAACACCGTGAAGGTGGCCTCGCGCTGGCCGAAGAAATTGACCGGGCCCTCGGCGGCGCCGGTCTGCTGCAGGATCGCGTTCAGCGAGCCGGAAAAAGGATCGAGCAACACCACCCAGGTAAAGGCGACCGCGATCACCGGCGCCACGTAGGGAAACAGGAACAGACCGCGCAGCAGCCCGCGCCCGCGAAACGCCACGTTGAGCAGCAACGCGGCGAACAGCCCCAGCACCAGTGCGCCGCCGGTGCCGAAGATGGTGTAGTAGAAGCTGACCCGCAACACGCTCCAGAACTCGGTGGCGCTGAACACCGCGACGAAATTCTCGAGCGTGAACTCGAAGCTGGTCAGCACGTTGCGCGCCACGCCGCTCGCCAGCGGCCCCGGCTCGGGCTGCAGATCGGGCGTCCAGCCGGCGCCCGCCACCCAGGTCGCCAGCACCCGCTCGCGCTGCCCGGCCTCGAAGTCGCCGAGCGCGCACCGCAGCAGCTTGCCCTCGACCCGGCAGCGCGGGTCGAGTTCGCCCGCCTCGAAGCCCAGCGGCACGGCATCCTCCAGGCGCACGTCGCCGAGCGGGTGCGCGGGCGAGGAGTTGCGCACCCGGTACTCGACGGTGAGGCGTTCGCCGGGCGCGTTGACCGAACCGCGGATGCGCTCGCGCACCAGCGGCGTCGGCGGGCGCAGGTCGCCGAGGCCTACCGGCTTGAAGCTGATCCAGAAGTTGGCGAGCAGCGGGAACAGCACGATCGCCGCCACCACGAGGAAAGTGGGCGCGAGCATCGACCAGGCGAGACGCGCCTCGCGCCGTTGCAGCGGCCCCGCGCCTTGCGGCGGAACCGCGGCATCGCGAGCGAGGTTCGATACAGGGGTTGCCATGACAACTGAGCGACCGGCTGCGGGATGTTATTGCGGCGTGGTTCCCGGTGTCCGCCGTCGGCGCAGTCTAGCCGTCGGCCGCGCCCCTGACCACCGCGCCCCGCGGGTCGCTCAGAAACTCTCCACCCACGGCCGCAGCTCGACCTCCCAGGTCCAGGCGCTGCGGTGCTGGCTGTGCACCTGCCAGTAGGTCTCGGCGATGGCTTCGGGCGCGAGCATGGCGTCGCCGCTGTCGGCCTCGCGGCCGGGCGGGCGGATGCCGCCGTCGATCACGAAATGGGCGACGTGGATGTTCCTCGGCGCAAGCTCGCGCGCCATGCTCTGCGCCAGCCCGCGCAGCCCGAACTTGCCCATCGCGAACGAGGCCGACTTCGCATACCCCTTGACGCTGGCCGAGGCGCCGGTGAACAGGATCGAGCCGCCGCCCGCGGCCAGCATCCGGGCCGCGGCCTGCTGACCGACCAGGAAACCGCCGTAGCAACTGACCATCAGCGCCTTGTACACCTCGCCCGGATCGACTTCGGTGAACGCGCCACGCACCCGGTAGCTGGGGTTGTAGACCACCACCTGCGGGTCGCCGAGGTCGGCGGCCAGTGCCTCGAACAGCGCGTTCACCGCGGCGAATTCCTGCACGTCGCAGACATAGGCGCGCGCGCCGGTCTCCCCGGCCAGCGCGGCGAGCTTGCCGGGGTCGCGCGCGGCCAGGGCGATCGCGTAACCCTCGCGCGCGAAACGCCGGGCCAGCGCCGCGCTGAGCCCGGGCCCGGCGCCGACGATGAGTGCTGTCCTGTCGTTGGCCATGTCTGCTCTCCTGGCGAGTGGTGGTCGATGCCGCGCGCCGGCCGGGTACGCGGCGGCGCGTTCCTGCTACGCTTGGGGCCATGGCCCCGCGCGATCCTTACGTTAGCAGCGCATCGTGAGCGCAGGCAATGCGGTGCCCGGCGCTCGCGAGCCGCCGATCGACTACCTCGGGCGCATCCGGCGCTACTACCTGGCGCTCGGCTACCGGACGCCCTACCGCTGGGCCCACTACGAGTCGGTGCCGTTCACGGCCCTGGCACGCCCACTGGCGCAGGCGCGCGTCGCGCTGGTCACGACCGCCGCCCGGTTTCGCGCCGGGCTGGGCGAGCAGGGGCCGGGCGCACCCTACAACGCGCGCGCCAAGTTCTACACGGTGTACTCCGCCCCAGCGGACGGCCCGCACGACCTGCGCATCTCGCACCTGACGTACGACCGCGACCACGCGCCCGCGTCCGATGCCAACGCCTATTTCCCGCTCCCGGCGCTGCGGCGCGCCGCCGCCGAGGGGCGTATCGGCGAGGTGGCGGCTCGTTTTCACGGCGTGCCCACCAACCGCAGCCAGCGTACCACCCTCGAGCGCGACTGCCCGGCGCTGCTCGAGCGACTGCGCGAGGACGGCGCCCACGCCGCGGTGCTGGTGCCGAACTGCCCCGTCTGCCACCAGACGCTGAGCCTCGCCGCGCGCCATCTCGAGGCGCACGGCATAGCGACCGTGGTGATGGGCTCGGCCAAGGACGTCGTCGAGCACGTCGGGGTGCCGCGCCTGGCGTTCAGCGACTTCCCGCTCGGCAACGCGGCCGGCCGGCCGCACTCGCGCGACTCCCAGGAGGCGACGCTCGCGCTGGCCCTGGCGCTGTTGCGCGACGCCGGAGGCGCGCGCACCACCGTGTGCTCGCTCGAGCGCTGGGCCGAGAACGATGCCTGGAAGCGGGATTTCTGCCGGGTCGACGGGTTGTCGGCCGAGGAACTTGCGCAGCGGCGGGCGGCGTTCGATACGGGCAAGAGCGCTGCCCGCGCGCGACGCGAGGCCGAAGGGCTGTCGGTGGCCACGCACCCGCCCGCAACGTAGCAGCGCACAACGCGCCGCCGGCAATCGGCCCCTCAGGCGCGCCCGTCGCGGTCGAGGCGGCCTTCGCGGAACACGCGGCTCGCGCGGATGTCCTCGGCTTCGATCCGCATCAGGTCGTCGCGCCCCAGCGTGCCACCGGCGGCAAACAGGCGATTGGCCTGGCGCAGGCGGGCGCGGTCCAGGGCGTTGCGGATCGAGCGCGCGTTGGCGAAATGTTCGAGGCCCATGCGCAAGGCGATGTATTCGACGAACGCGGCCTCGGCGCCCTCGTCGAAACGGTAATTGAGCTCGGCCAGCATCAGCCGGGCGATGGCCAGCAGCTGGTCGGGCAGGTAGTCGGGAAAATCGATGTGGTGCGCGATGCGCGAGCGCAGGCCCGGGTTGCTGGTGAAAAAGCGGTCCATGCGCTCCTTGTAGCCGGCCAGGATCACGACCAGGTCGTCGCGCTCGTTCTCCATCACCTGCAGCAGGATCTCGATCGCCTCCTGGCCGTAGTCGCGCTCGTTCTCGGGGCGGTAGAGGTAATAGGCTTCGTCGATGAACAACACCCCGCCCATGGCGCGCTTGATGACTTCGCGCGTGCGCGGCGCGGTGTGACCGATGTATTGCCCGACCAGATCGTCGCGCGTGACCGACACGACGTGGCCCTCGCGCACGTAGCCGAGCCGATGCAGGATCTCCGCCATGCGTTGCGCGACGGTGGTCTTGCCGGTACCCGGGTTGCCGGTGAAACACATGTGCAGGGTGGGTGTCTGCGCGGCCAGCCCGAGCCGGGCGCGCACCCGCTCCACCAGCAGCAGCGCCGCCGTCTCGCGAATGCGGGTCTTGACCGGCACCAGGCCCACCAGTTCGCGGTCGAGGCGTTCGAGCACCTCCTCGACGTGCGAGGCGCGCAAGGCCTCGCGCAGGTCGACCCGGACGTGCTCCTCGGGCGCAGGTCCAGGGTCGGCGGGGGCCCCGCTCGCGCGGGGCGACTCAGCGCTCACCGGCACCGCGCGTGGCGAGCGTGTAGCGCACGCTGCGACCGCGGGTTTCGGTCCGCTGCAGGCGCAGCGTGGGCTCCGGGTCGGGGCGGTTGACGATGAACGACAGGCGGATGCTCTCCACCCCGTGGCTCGCGTCGAACGCCGACACGCGGACGTAGTGCCCGGGAAACGCCTCGCGGCAGGCGCGCACTTCCTGCATCGCGCCAGCCGGGTCGCGCAGGTCGAACATCGGCTGGCCCCACATCTCCCAGTAGGTGTTGCGCGGGTGCGGGTCGTCGGTGTGCTCGACGTTGACCGCCCAGCCCTTGCCGAGGCAGTACTTCAACTGGGCGGCGATCTGCTCGTCGCTGAGGTCGGGCAGGAACGAAAAGGTGCCCTGGGTGATGCGCCTGGCGCTCATACACTCTCTCCTCCTCTCCTCGGTCAGGCCGCCGGCGTCGCCAGCGGCACGAAGTCGGGCGTGTCGGTCGATGCGTAGTCGAAGCTCACGTCCTTCCACACCTCCAGCGCACTGGCCAGCGGCGCACAGTGGCGGGCTGCGCCGGCCAGGATCTGCGGCCCCTCGTTCCAGAGGTCGCGGCCTTCGTTGCGCGCCAGCACCATCGCTTCGAGCGCGACGCGGTTGGCCTCGGCGCCGGCCTGGATGCCCTGCGGGTGGCCGATGGTGCCGCCACCGAACTGCAGCACCACGTCCTCGTCGAGGTAGTGCAGCAACTGGTGCATCTGCCCGGCGTGGATGCCGCCCGAGGCGACCGGCATCAGCTTGTTGAGCGAGGCCCAGTCCTGGTCGAAGAAGATGCCGTGCTCCAGGCACAGCGGCGTAACGGTGTCACGACAGGTGTCGTAGATCCCGCGCACCGTGTTCGGGTCGCCCTCGAGCTTGCCGACCACGGTGCCGGCATGGATGTGGTCGACGCCCGCCATGCGCATCCACTTGGCGATCACGCGAAACGCCACGCCGTGGGATTTCTGGCGCGTGTAGGTGCTGTGCCCGGCACGGTGCAGGTGCAGGATCATGTCGTTGTCGCGCGCCCAGCGGGCCATCGACTGGATCGCCGTGTAACCGACCACCAGGTCGATCATGACGATCACCGAGCCGAGTTCCCGGGCGAACTCGGCGCGCTCGTACATGTCCTCCATGGTCGCGGCGGTGACGTTGAGGTAGGTGCCCTTGATCTCGCCGGACACGGCCGCGGCGCGATTCACCGCTTCCATGCAGTACAGGAAGCGCTCGCGCCAGTGCATGAAGGGCTGGCTGTTGATGTTCTCGTCGTCCTTGGTGAAATCGAGCCCGCCGCTGAGCGCTTCGTACACCACGCGGCCGTAGTTGCGCCCGGACAGGCCGAGCTTGGGCTTGACGGTGGCGCCGAGCAGCGGGCGGCCGAACTTGTCCAGGCGTTCGCGCTCCACGACGATGCCGGTGGCCGGGCCCTGGAAGGTCTTCAGGTAGGCGACCGGCACGCGCATGTCCTCGAGGCGCAGCGCCTTGAGCGGCTTGAAGCCGAACACGTTGCCGATGATCGAGGCGGTCAGGTTGGCGATCGACCCCGGCTCGAACAGGTCGAGGTCGTAGGCGATGTAGGCGAAGTACTCCGCCTCGCGCTCGCCGCCCTCGCCGGTGTTCGGCACCGGGTCGACGCGGTAGCACTTGGCGCGGTACTTCTCGCAGGCCGTGAGGCGGTCGGTCCACACCACGGTCCAGGTGGCCGTCGAGGACTCGCCCGCCACCGCCGCCGCCGCTTCCACCGGGTCGACCCCGGCCTGCGGGGTGATCCGGAAGCAGCATACCAGGTCGGTCTCGGCGGGTTCGTAGTCCGGCTGCCAGTAGCCCATCCGGCGGTAGGCGAGCACGCCGGACCTGTACCGCTCGGCGCCCCGGACTTCGAGTGACTCGGCCATCTTGCGCTCCCGCTGGGACAATCGTTGACGGGACACTAGCCGCGGCGAGGAATAAATAACAGTCACGGATATTTATCAGTACATAAAGCAATATTTATCCATGGGCTGCGCGCGGCGGCGCCGACCTCCAGACTCGCCGTCAGCGCACCGCGCGGGATCCGAACGTGAAGACCCGACCGACCGACGCCGACGTCGACACCTTCCTGGCAACAGTGCCCGACGACGCGCGGCGCGCCGATTGCCGGGCGTTGCTGCGCTCGATGGCCCGTATCACCGGCGCTCCCGCACGCCTGTGGGGCACGGGCATCGTGGGCTTCGGCCGCTACCGCTACGCGAGCGGGCGCGAGGGCGAGTGGTTCCTGACCGGGTTCGCACCGCGCAAGCGTGACCTCACCGTGTACGTCATGCCCGGGTTCGCGGGTTGCGGGGGCGCTGCTCGCGCGTCTCGGCCCGCATCGCACCGGGAAATCCTGCCTCTATCTCAAATCGCTGGCGGCGATCGACTTCGCGGTGCTCGAGACGCTGGTCGCCACATGCGGCGTCGCTACCCGGACGGCGGGGACGGCGACGGCGGGCGCTGAACCTCGCCGCGCAAGGTCGGCAGCCTGCCGAGCATTGACGCGCGCGGCGCCAGCGGCTTAGGGTCGGGTGCCACCCGAGGAACCCCGCGATCATGCCCCCACCGCTCAACATCGCCATGCTCGGTTGCGGCTTCATGGGCCGCGCGCACTCCAACGCCTGGCGCCGCGTCGGCAACTTCTTCGACGTGCCGCGCGAACCGGTGCTGCAGGTCGCCTGCGCACGCCGCCGCGCGCACCTCGACGGGTTCGCCCGCACCTGGGCCTACCGGCACACCGAGACCGACTGGCGCCGGGTCCTCGAACGCGACGACGTCGACGCCGTCGACGTGTGCGTGCCGAACCACCTGCACCACGAGATCTGCCTCGCCGCGGCCGCCGCGGGCAAGATGGTGTTGTGCGAGAAACCCCTGGCGATGCACGCGGCGGAGGCGCGCGAGATGTGCGAGGCGGTCGAGAACGCCGGCGTCGCCAACCTCGTCTGGTACAACTACCGCCGCATCCCGGCGGTCAGCCTCGCCCGTCGCCTGATCGGGGAAGGCCGGCTGGGGCGGGTGTTTCACTACCGCGCCGCGTTCCTGCAGGACTGGACCATCGCGCCCGAGTTGCCGCAGGGCGGCGAGGGCTTGTGGCGCCTCGATGCCGCCAGCGCCGGGTCCGGCGTGACCGGGGACCTGCTCGCACATTGCATCGATACCGCGCTGTGGCTGAACGGGCCGATCGTCGACGTCAACGCCGTGACCGAAACCTTCGTGCGCGAGCGGGTGCACACGGACACCGGCGCGCCGGCGCCGGTGCGCATCGACGATGCCTGCGCGTTCCTCTGCCACTTCGCCAACGGGGCGCTCGGCAACTTCGAGTCGACCCGCTACGCGCGCGGCCACAAGGCCGGCTACACCCTGGAGGTCAACGGCGAGCACGGCTCGCTCGCCTGGGACCTCGAAGACCTGCACCGGCTTGCGTTCTTCGATCACCGCGACGCCGGCACGGTGCGCGGCTGGCGGTCCATCCACGTGAGCGACACCGGCGGCGAGCACCCGTACATGGACCGCTGGTGGGTGCCGGGCCTGCAGATCGGCTACGAGCACAGCTTCGTGCACCAGGCGGCCGATTTCCTGGCCGGGCTGGGCACGGGCGAACCGGCCCGGCCGACTTTCCGCGACGCGCTCGCCACCCAGGTGGTGTGCGACGCGGTGCTGGCGAGCGCCCGCCGGCGACAGTGGGTGGACATCGACTGAACGAGCGCTGTCGACGCGGCGGTCGGCCCCGCCGATGCCGGCCGCTCCGTCGCGGGCCGCGGACGCGCGGCTACTCTTCTACCGGGCCGCGCAACGCCTTGGTCCGCCCGCGGCGGGTCTTGCGGTCCATACGCCGCTGCTGCGAAGCCCGTGTCGGTCGTGTGGGCCGGCGCCGGCGCGGAACCGCCTGCGCCGCGACGAGCAGCGCGCGCAGGCGCTCCAGCGCGTCCTGGCGGTTGCGCTCCAGGCTGCGAAAGCGCTGCGCCTTGATGCTCAGCACGCCGGCGGCGTCGATGCGCCGGTCACGTGCCGCGAGCAGCCGCTCCTTGACCGCGGGTGGGAGCGAGGAGGCCGGGATGTCGAAGCGCAGCTGCACCGCCGAGGAGACCTTGTTGACGTTCTGCCCGCCGGGACCCTGGGCGCGGATGGCGCGGATCTCGATTTCCGCCGCGGGAACCGCCAGCTGTGGATCGACCTCGAGATCGGCGCTCATGCTGCGCTCTCGCGCGCGGCCTCGCCGTCGCGTCCCGCTGTGGCCGCGCGCAGCGTGTGCGCAAGGTGGCGCACGGCCGGCCCGGCGAGGTCGGCGTCCGCGAGCATCAGGTACAGGGTCGCGAAGCGCCGGCCGCCGTCACGCATCGGCAACACGCGCAGCTGCCCGGCGCGCAGTTCCCGCTCGATCAGCCCTTGCGCATACCAGGCAAACCCCAGCCCCATGCAGGCGGCCGCGATCGAGGTCGCCTTGTTGCTCACCGTCCAGCGCCGCTGCTGCTGCAGCCCGCCGACGCCGGTGCGCTTGTGCTCCAACGCGGAATCGCGCACCACCAGGTGGCGGTGCGCGCGCAGGTCGCGCAGCGTCAGTTCGCGCCCGAGCGCGTGCAGCGGGTGAGCGGGGTGCGCGACCGGCACGAAGTCGACGCGCATCACGGCCTCGCCGCTGAACCCCTGGGGGATGGCCGTGCCGATGGCCAGGTCCACCCGGCGCTCGATCAGCGCCTCGTCGGTACCGCCGAGCACCGCCTCGGTCAGCTCGACGCGCGTGTCGGGAAACTCCTCGGCGAAACGACCCAGGCAACCCAGCATCAGCCAGGTCGGGAACAGGGCGTCCACCGCCACCCGGATCACCGGCTCGACACCCGCCGCGAGGCCGCGCGCGGCATGTTCCAGGCGCTCGGCGTCGTCGACCAGCGCGCGGGCACGCTCGTAGAGCGCGCGGCCGCTGGCGGTGAGTACGGCCTTGCGCCCGGCCAGGCGGAACACCGGCACCTGCAGCAACCGCTCCAGCTTCTGCACGGCGTAGGTCACGGCCGACTGGCTCTTGAACAGGCGCGCGGCGGCCGGCGCGTAACCGCCCTCCTCCACCACGGCCACCAGCGCCTTCCATTGCTCCAGGGATATCTGTGCCACGGACCAATAGATCCAAATAGTCGATAGCTTAGCGCAGAATATTGCGCTTTTTTATCTTTTTTGTTGATTGTTTAATGCAGGACATCGTCAAACCAGCCGGAGCAAACCCGATGCCTACGCTACTCAACCTCAACACCAGCCTGTTCTCCGGGCAGGGCCAGTCCAGCCGCCTGGCCACGGGGTTCGTCGACGCCTGGCGCGAGGCCAACCCCACGGGGGTCGTGATCACCCGCGACCTCGCACAGGACCCGCCGCCGCACTTGAACGCCGCGCGCTTCCAGGCGTTCCTGACGCCGCCGGACAAGCGCACACCCGCGCAGGCCGCGGAGGTCGCCGAGTCCGACGCTCTGATCGACGAGCTGCGCGCCGCCGACCTCGTCGTGCTGGGTTTGCCCATGTACAACTTTGGCGTACCCTCGACGCTCAAGGCGTACTTCGATCACGTGGCCCGTGCCGGCGTCACCTTCCGCTACACCGAACAGGGACCCGAGGGGTTGCTGCAGGGCAAGCGAGCCTACGTCATGGCCGCCCGCGGCGGGCGCTACGCGGGTACGCCGAAGGACACGCAGAGCGCCTACGTGCGCGATTTCCTGGGATTTCTCGGTATCGGTGACGTGCGCTTCGTCTACGCCGAAGGTCTGGCCACCGGCGAGTCCGACAAGCGCCGGTCGTTGACCCGGGCGCACGCCACGATCGAGCAGCTGGCCGCCTGAGGCCCGCCTCGATGCAATTTTCGGAGACCTGTCTATGAGCAATCGGACCCTGCAACGCATAGTGCCCTCCATCGCCGCCTCGGACGGCGCCGGCGTCAAGCTGCGCCGCAGCCTGGGCGCCAGCCAGGCGTTGCGCCACGACCCGTTCCTGATGCTGGACGAGTTCTTCTCGGACGACCCCGACGACTACCTGGCCGGCTTCCCCTCGCACCCGCACCGCGGCTTCGAGACCGTGACCTACATGCTCGACGGTCACATGCGCCACCGCGACAGCAACGGCAACCAGGGCGACCTCGGGCCCGGGGACGTGCAGTGGATGACCGCGGCGCGCGGCATCATCCACTCCGAGATGCCGCAGCAGTCCGAGGGCCGCATGCGCGGCTTCCAGTTGTGGCTGAACCTGCCGGCGGCCGAGAAGATGCGCCCGGCCGCCTACCGCGACGTCCCCGCCGCGCAGATCCCCGAAGCAACCCTGCCCGGGGGCGGCAAGGTACGGGTCATCGCCGGGGAGTACGCAGACGACGGCCAGCGCGTCGCGGGCCCCATCAGCAACGACGACACCGCGCCGATGTACCTCGACGTGCACCTCGACCCCGGCGGGCACTTTCGCACCGAGCTGCCCGAGGGGCACAACGCTTTCGTGTACGCCTACGACGGCGAGGCGCAGATCGACGGCGAGACCCTGCCCAACCGCGCCGCGGGCCTGCTCTCGGCCGGCGACAGCGTTACGCTGACCGCCGGGGAGCGAGGCGCGCGGCTGTTGTTGCTGGCCGGGCGCCCGCTCGGCGAACCGGTGGTGCAGTACGGGCCGTTCGTCATGAACACGCCCGAGGAGATCCAGCAGGCGCTCGCCGACTACCGCGACGGCAAGCTGACGGCCTGAGGCATCCGGGAGGTACCGTGCCCGACATCTTTACCCACATCGCGCAGGCCGACGAGCAGGCGCTCGCGCAGTTGGTCGACGTCCTGGAGCGCCGGGCCGCCGAACCGCAGCTGCGCGCCATGCTCGACGCCTACCTCGGGGAAGTCGCCCTGCCCGCCGGGGCGCGCATCCTCGAGGTCGGCAGCGGCACCGGCGCGGTGGCCCGCACCCTGGCGGGACTGGCCAACGCGGGCAGCATCGTGGGCGTCGACCCCTCGCCGGTGTTTCTCGCCAAGGCGCGCGAGCTCGGTGCCGGCATCGGCAACCTGCGCTTCGAGCAGGCCGACGGTCTGGCCCTGCCGTTCGAGGCGGGCGAGTTCGACCTGGTGGTGCTGCATACCCTGCTCTGCCACGTGCCCGACCCGGCGGCGATCGTGGCCGAGGCCTGCCGGGTGCTGAAGCCGGGCGCG